>NZ_JBHXTE010000007.1:0-66415 GCF_042677545.1 Streptomyces sp. NPDC127108
TCCGGGGGTCGGCCCGCCCTTTTTGTAACGCCCCCGGGGGGGGGGGGCCCCCCCCCGGGGGGCGCCCCCGCCCAGCGGCGTTTCCGGCGACGACACGGCGAAGAGCACGCGCATCGCGCCCGGGGTGGAGTACCGGGACTTCGACATCCCGACCCCGCGCGGCCCCGCCCACGCCCACGTCCTGGAGGTGGACCTGCGGGATCCGCGGGTCCGCCTCGGGCTGCTCCACCCCGGCGCGGTCGGCGCCCGGCAGCCGGTGTCCGCGATGGCGGACGGCGCCGGGGCCGTCGGGGGCGTCAACGGCGACTTCTTCAACATCACGGAGACCCAGCACCCCGGGGTGGAGGCGACCGGCGCGCCCGTCGGCCCCGCCATCGCCTCCGGCCGCGACCTCAAGGCCGCGGTCCCCAACGGCCAGCGCTTCGGCCCCGCGCTGCCGCCCGGCACCACCACCGAGGACGTCCTGGGCGTGGGCATCGACCGCAGGGCCCGGCTCGACCGCATGACCCTGGACGGCCGGATCCACACCCCGTCGGGCCGCCTGCCGCTGCGCGGCCTCAACCAGTACGCGCTCGCGGAGGGTTCCATCGGAGCGTTCACCAACGTCTGGGGCGAGACCTCGCGCGTGCGGGCCACCTGCGGCACCGACACCGACCGGGGCGCGCCCTGCAGCACCGACACCTACGAGGTGACGGTGCGTCACGGCCGGGTCGTGGGCCGGGCCGACACGCCGGGCCGCGGCCCCATCGCCGAGGGCACCACGGTTCTCGTCGGCCGCGAGGCGGGCGCGCAGGAGCTGCGCAAGCTGTCGCCCGGCGACCCGGTGCGGGTGCGCCACCGTCTGGTCGCGGCGGCGTCACGCGTCCCGTACAGCTTCGCCCTCGGCGGCTACCCGCTCCTGCGCGACGGCGCGCCACTGCCCGGACTCGACGACCGGGTCGCGGCGGTGCGCACCTCCGCGGGCATCTCCGCCGACGGCAGGCGCCTGTATCTCGTCGCCCTGGACGGCGCCCCCGAGTTCCGCGCCGGTCTGACGATCGCCGAGGTCGCCGCCTCCTTGCGCGCCCTCGGCGCCGACGACGGCTTCAGCCTGGACGGCGGCGGCTCCAGCACGCTCGCCGCGCGGGAGCCGGGCGCACCCGCCGTCTCGGTGCGCAACCATCCGAGCGGCGGCGCGGAACGCCCGGTCCCCAACGGCATCGCGGTGTTCTCCCGCGGCTGAGGCCTGCCTGGTGGATCAGGCCGCCTGATCACGGGTGCGGGGCGCACCCGGTCACGGAGTCCCGTCCCGCACCGCCACCAGGCCGTTGAACACCCCGACGTACGCGGTCCCGTCCGGGCCGAGCGTCACGGGCGCCCAGTTGTTGTCGTACGCGACACCCGTGCCGGTGAGCCGCTTCCAGCGGGGCTCGCCGGTGCGGAAGTCGACCGCGGTCAGGTACCAGGCGTCGATGCCGAGGCGGTTCGGTTCCTTCGTGTAGAAGTACAACAGCCCGTTCGTGGTGGACAGCTTGGGGACGGTGGAGGGCGAGCGCACGGGGCTCTCCCACACGGTGTCGCAGCCGCTGCCGTCCGCGCGCACGTCGACGCGGCTGACGCCGCCGACGACGCTGCGGCCGAAGGTGAGCGATGTGATGTTCTCGTAGCCGTAGTTGTTCTCCACGACGAGGCTGTTGCCGTGGCTGATCAGGGAGTTGTCGGTGGTCGACGCGCCGGATCCGAACACGGGGACCTGGCAGACCAGACGGCGGTTCTCCGGCACGTCCGGGTCGCGGCGGTAGACGAGGACGTGCATGCGGTCGTCGGCGTTGTCGGTGATGGCCACGTAGTCCTCGTCGGAGCCGAAGAGGTCGGGCGTGGTGCCCGAACCCTGGTTCACCGAGCCGGGTTTGGTGCCCGTGCCGCGGTCGTAGGTGCGGCGCCAGAGGACCTTCGGGGTGCCGTCGGCGGCGGCCTCGAAGCTGTACAGGGCGTGGTCGGAGACGATCGAGACGCCGTCTTCGGCGACGGAGAACGAGTTCTGGATCTCCTCGCCCGCGAGCCGCACGGAGCGGACCGCGCCGCTGTCCGGGTCGACGGTGCCGACGCGGCCCTGCCGGGTCACCCACCAGATCCGGCCGTCCCAGTCGGGCATGACGGAGGTGACCGGGTCGCAGGTGCCGCTGGGGTACAGGTTGGTCCACGACACACAGTCGTGCGGGACGTGCGCGGTCAGGTCCCAGTCCTTCTCGACGACGAACCGCCAGGTGCCGTCGGGGGCCCGTTCGTGCGCGAGCCGCACGATGTGCTGGCGGGAGTCCGCGAGGACGAGCCGGTCCTCGTCGTCGAGGTAGGAGTAGGCGCCGCCGGACGTGTCCTTGAAGATCTTCGAGAAGTCGAGCCGGGTGATGGCCTCAATGGTGGAGGGGCGCTGCGGCAGCTTGTACTCGGCGAGGGTGCGCAGACTCCCCGGGTCGAGCAGCTTCACCAGGAAGCCCGAGAACGTGCCGCAGACGGTGACGATCCGCCCGTCCTTGTCGAAGGTGACGGTCGCGCACTCCCCGCCGAGCGCGGCCATCTTCTCGCTCGTCACCCGCGGTTGGTGGCCGAGCGGGCCGTTCCACGGGTAGGTGCCGCTGCCCGCCGTGTCGGCGTGCATGCCGCTGCGGCCGTTGGCGGCGAGGCGGGGGTGCTGCGGCGGCGGGTCGCCGGGGACAGGGCGGGCCGGGACGGGCTGTCCGGTGTACGGGGCGACGAGCCGGTGGCCGGGGGCGTTGGGGATCTCGTCGGCGTGTGCCGGGGCGGCGAGGACCGGCAGGACGGCCGCCGTCAGGGTGAGGCACAGCGCGAGGGCCCGGCCGCGGTTACTTCGGGTAAGGCGTGGCATGGCCCGAAGCTAGGGCCGCCCCCTTGAAGTGTCCATGCAGGCACGGGAGTTGTTCACGGGACCGAAACGATCACGCCAGGAAGGCGGGAAGGGTGCGCACCGCCGGACCCGGCGGGCCCGGACGTCAGCGGCGGATTCAAAGATGGACTCAGGGGTGGATGCCGCTGACGATGTCCGCCGTCGCCGTCATGCCGTTGTGGATCGTGGGCGCCACGCTGGTGCTCGCGAGGTAGAAGCCGAGCAGGCCGCAGATGACGGCGTGCGACACCTTCATCCGGCCGTGGCGCAGCACGACCACCGCCAGGATCAGAAGCAGCAGCCCCACGGAAATCGAAACGGCCATCACGGACCTCCTCCGCCACGCCGGAATCACGACTTTCGGCGGCAAGTGTGGCGTAGCGGAGGGTTTGTCCGAGTGAGATGTGTGTCCGCCGGACGGGTGGTTCCGTGGGAAAGCGGAGGAGCGGCCGTTACCTTTACCTTCCGCGCGCGTCCAGGAACTGCTGGAGCCCCGCGAGGTCGTCGGTGTTGAGGTGGTCCACACCGGCCGCGAGCAGTTCGCTCCAGACCGCCTCGCGCTGTGGGCCCGCCAGGTCGGGAGTGGCCCAGAAGCGGACGCGCTGCCCGCGCCCGTGGGCCCTGGCGACGATGTCCCGCAGCTTCTGGCGCTCGGCGGGCGGGATCGGACCGACGCCCTGCCAGGTGAAGTTGAGCGACCAGTTGTCGCTGATGAGCGGAATGAACGAGGCGGGCGCCGCGGTGCCGAGATCGGCGAGACGGCCGTCGTAGAAGGCGTGCCGGACCCGCTGCGCCTCCATCGGCACACGGGCCGCGCGGTCACCGGAGATCACGGCGGTGACGGCGGAGCGGCGGACCTTGCCGTACGCGTACGTGGTGAACAGGTGCCGGTAGCGGCGCAGGTGCAGATCCAGTTCGCGGTACGTCGACGCGCCCTCGGTCTTGATGTCGATGAGGAGCTGGAACTCGCCGTGCCAACGCCGGTACACCGAACCGTGGTTCGCGCGGACGCGCTCCGCCAGCGGGTCGAGGTAGAGCGATTCGAGAGTGCGGGTCGGGTCCAGGTCCTCCGGGTCGTGGGCGACCAGGAGCTTGCCGCCGACGAGGAAGATGTCGGCCTCGACGCTGGTGAAGCGGTGGTCGAGGGCGTCCAGGAGGGGGCGGGGGTGCTCGTAGTCGTTGTGCGCGTGGGCCTGCGCGAGGGGGCGGGGACGCGGGTGGCGGGCTGCGGCCTCCCCGGCGGGGAGCCGCCCGGACCGGCCGGACGGCGACCGGTCGGCGGCGTGGGCGAGCTGGGGCGCGGCGACGACGACCGCGAAGGCGGCACCGAGGGTGCCCAGGGCTCTGCGACGGGTGAAGGGGGCCATGAGGGTTCTCTCCCGGGGTCAAATGGGGACGGGGGTGGGTCCGGCGGTGGCCGGAGCCTCAGTGCGTGAGGCTCCGGGCTATTACCCCGCCCAAAACCTCAAGGCGCTACGGCGCAACGACAGGCCGGACCAGGCTAGTCGCGACGTCCGAGCCATCAAGTGATCTGCCCATGCACGCTGAAGGAACGGCTGGATACCAAAGCGACCCCACACCAGCGACATCGGCCGCCCCCGCCAACTGAACTGTCGGTGAGGGGCAGATTGGTAGGGGCAGAGCACCAGACCGTCTCCTTGGGACACCTTCCAGTAGGCGGCAGCCCCAACCACGATGAGCACGAGTACGGGCATCACGACGCCCTTGGGCTTAGCGGGGTTGGGGCTTGTGTGTCGCGGATTTCCATGAAGCTGCCGGGGCTCGTGGGTGGTCGTGGTTCTGTGCCACGTGTCGTCGAGATAGCTGAGGTTGCCATGTCCGGGTTGGTTTCTGCTGGTGCGCGTGCGCGCCAGGTGTGTGAGGTGGTGGCGGACGGCTCGCTGCTGCCGGAGACGACGGTGACCGAGGTGCAGGCGCGGGGCGTGAAGGCCGTGCTGGCTGTGCGGTTGAACTCGGCGGAGGTGGGGCGTCGCGCCCGTGAGGGTGTGGCGCCGTTGCTGGACATGTCCGTACTGGACACGTTGATGCAGTTGCCTGCCGGGCTGCCGGTGCCTGTGGAGTCGTTGACAGCGAGGGAGCAGATGCGGCTGCGGCGTTGTCCGAAGAACACCGTGGAGCAAAGTGAGGGGCAACTGGTGCGTCGTCTGGTGGCTCCGCTGGAGGTCGATCTGGCGGTGACGCGAACGCACCGGCCTGGCGGGCCTGCTCTGCAGCGGGCGGGCCGTTTCGGTCCGTACACCCCGTCGGCGGTGTGGCTGGATGGTCCAGCTGCGGGTTCGGAGCTGATGGTGATCGAGGCCGGCGTGTACGGCTTGGGTGTGGTCCGTGCGGCCGACGGCGAGGCACCGGAGTTGATGGTGGCGCCTCGGTCGTCGCTGCGTTTCACGCCCACGGCCGCGGGCTGGCTGTTCGCCGAGCAGGTGTACGGACAGTTGCTCGGCGCTAGTCGGGATCTCCTGCCCACACCCTGAGCCAGCGCGGAGTTTCCAGGGCTCCGGGCCCGGAGAGGAGTTCGCGGAGCTCTTGGTGGGCGTTGTGTGCGTCGTAACAGAGATGCTGCCAGGTGGAGCGCCGGTCGGGTCCTGGTTCGGTGCGTTGCAGGTGGTCGGCCCAGGGAAGCCAGGTCGCGTTGTTGTGCCGGTTGGCTTCCTCTTGATCGCTGAGGTTGTGGTCGAAGCGGAGCAGGCTGCGCCCTGTGCAGACGGTGCAGTCGCAGCGGGGCCCTGGCAGTCTGCCGTACAGATCTCGCAGCGTGTCGGCCCTGAAGTAGTCCATGAGTTGCGGGTGAAGCACCATCGTCGTGACGTTGCTTTTCCTCGGCATGGGTGGCCCTGTGCTGCCGGGCGGGCGGATGTGCCTCATCGGTGTTTGCATGCCGATGGAGACGAAGAGGGCTCCGTGGGCATAGGCGTCCAGGCCGGCCAGGTCGGTGCGGATGAGGGCGACTCGCTCAAGGCTGGTGATCAGTTTGCGTAGTGCGATGACGGTGCCTCTGGTGGCCAGTGGGTTCCGTGCCGCGCCGAGGGCGATTGCCTTGATGTGGGGCAGGTCGGCGAGGGTGGCGATGAGGTAGTCGAGGTCACCGGGCTCGCGCAGCCACTGGTAGTCGAGTGGCAGCGTGAGGATGGTCCGCTGGGAGTCGAGACCCCACGCGGCCTGGGCGGCTGCGGCTACCGTCTGGCGGTCTCCGGCGCGGATGTAGCGGGTGGGGGTGAGACTGGCTGTGGCCCCGTTGTACAACTGTCCTTGCTGACTGTTGCGGAGTTCTTCGGCTTGGTCTTCTTCGAACAGGGACTGTTGCCCGCTGAGGCTGTGGCTTGCGAGCCGGAAGGGGGTGTCGGGGGTTGCGTAGTCGCCGTAGCTGTCGGGGTCGGCGAGTTGGAGTCGCTGGCCGGGTGCCTGGCGGTGGAAGCTGCAAATGGCCGGGAGTGCGTCCGCGCCGCAGAGGATGATCCCGTCGTGTTCACTGGCGGAGCGTGCCAGGTTGAAGCCGTTTCTGGTGCTGGCTCTGGTGTGCACGAGGATCTTGTCCTGCAGCAGTTTCCATGCGGGCCCTGTTCGGCGTAAGTGGTCGCCGGGCTGCTCCGTCATCCGCCCCTCCCCCAGTCGCGGATCGCGTTGTCCGCGCTTCACAGAGTGATGGCGGCATGTGGCTGCGGCAAGGGCGCGTACCCGTTGGATCATTGGCACCGCTCTCCGCAGTCACTTCGCTGGCACTGCCTCATCCGACAACTGGAACGTATTTCCTCGACGGGGTCCCGTCCGGTATCCGGCATCCGGTGTCTTCTTTGGTCGACGATGATGCAGGTGTGGCGCTTACCGGGCTGTTCGGAGCTGCGGGTGCTGGTGTGCTGTGCGCCATTCTCGGTCGCGATCGCGCCAGTCGTGTTGTGCCGTTGCTGGGATAGATGGGCTCCCTTGATACGTGTGACTGGGCCGTGCCAGTGAGGTGGTCGCGGCGTCACGTATTGAGGGGGGCTTGTGCAGAGAATCGGGACGCGCAGATCGCGTCTGCGCTTGTCGGCGGTACTGATACCTGCGCTACTGGCATCGGTGGTCGCGCCGCTGGAAAGCGCTCGGGGATCGGAGGATCCAGAGCAGGAGGTCATTACGACGATCGGGCCGGTGGGCAGCAGGCTGCCGGATCTCGACGAACTGCGGAAGCCGGGTGCAGTCAAGGGACTGCGGGCTTCTCAGGAGGCGAGGCCGACGCACGGCACGTTGCCTCGGGAGACGGTCGGGCCAGCGCGCGAGGCGCTTGCACGGGCCGGGAAAGTCTCGGCGACGAAGGTGGAGGGCGGGTCTGAAGCGAGGGGCAGGAGTGGTGTGTCGGCGGCAGCGGTTTCGTTGCCGGAGCCTGCGCACACGATGACTCCGCGGCAGTGCACGAGCGGCCTGGCGGGCAAGGATTTCTACATCCGGTCGCGGTTCGCGGTGTGCTCGGGCAAAACGTTCAAGACGGCGTGGCTGCGCGGTGGCCGACCGGTTGGTGCGAGTTCGTTCACGGTGCTGGCCATCGGGACGATTCCGAAGAACAGCCGCACGATGACCGTCGTGTACCACTTCACCAACTTCGTGGCGACGGGCGTACATAACGCTCCGGGGATGAACATCAGCACCAACGCGAAGATCGCGAAGAGTTGGCCGACCCGGGTGCGCTACAAGCACGGCGGCGTCGGAACGTCCATGCCCGTGAAACGGACTTGGGCACAACTCCTGAACGGTGGGAAGTTTAAGCACACGGTGTATGCGGCGGCGGGACAGGGTGCCAGCGGTTCAGACGACAGCATTTTCGCTGTCTATCAGCCCACGATCAAGGCGACTCCTCCGCCAGGGTGGGGAGAGGTGCACCCTGTCGGCGGTGACCTGTTCATGCTGCCGCCGCGCTGGGACAAGGCCAAGTACCTTCCTCATCGCGCGAAGGGTGCCGCGATATTCAGTGTGGCGACTGCACTCATATACAGCACCAGGGAAAGTGCTCCAGAGAGTGCTGTAGCCAAGCATGTCAAGCGGGCACTGACGCGCCCCGACCAGACTCAGCCGCCTTACCTTCACAAGAAACTCGCGGGAGGGAGCCCAGACGATCCGTTGACTCGCCTTTTCAAGGACGAACGCCGAAAGCAGGCGAACTACAACCGGTCTCGCTACAACTGCAAGAAGTACTTCGGTGACGACTACACCCAAGGTGGCAGGAAAGAGTGCGACGAATACCCGATGAAGACCACCTATCAGGGTTCGGCTGCATCGGAATATGACCCGCGATTCCATAAGAGGAACTTCAGTGTGCAGGCGCTGTCGAAGAAGTCCAACGGTGCTGCAGGCAACCTGCTCGCTCAGTACTACGACAAGAACCGGCTGATCGATGGGCCGGACGACGGCTTCTTGATGAAGATCACGTCCTGAGCGGGCCGGCGGGGCCGGCGCGTGGACACGATACGTGGATACCGCCGTCGGCCCTGCTGGTTCAGGCCTTGGGCCAGAGCTGGAGCACGTACCGCTCGACTCCGTCGACCGCTCGGTCCCGAGATTGCTCGGCAACCTCGGCCCGGCCTCCGCACACGACACGGACAGCCCAGGTCTCGGGCTTGTCGGGCAGACGTACCGGGTCGGGCCACGGTCCGCTGGTGAGGCCGCGCGCCTGGAGCTGCCCGGACGTGCAGCGCATCTCGGTGAGTTCGGATTCATCCCAGTCTCCGGGCGGCGCGGGAACTGGTTGGTCCCAGACTTCGATCGTCATGGTCGCGCTGTGGGTGTGACCCGCGCTGGTGAAGGACAGCCGCCCAGGATGCGCTGTCAGAAAGGGGCCCTGTTCCCAGTCTTCAGGGAACGGCACCGGGACTTGACTGTCGTCCCAGTCCTCCACCGCGAGGCCGTAGTAGTCGACGGGCACCCTCACTACTTCACGGCTGATCAACTCGGCCATTCCGTCTGCCTCCGGGGAAATCACTCAGGGACAGAGATACCGTAAAGCACAGCCCCCTGCGTTCACCGCGGTCGGCTGACGGTGACCTCTGGGTTGGCGCAGTGAGCCAGCGGCTCGCCGCGCAGGTAGCGGCCGACTTCCGCCGCGACGATGCGGGCCGCCTTGTGGGCGACCTCCTGGCTGGCGCCCGCGATGTGCGGGGTCATGACGATGCCGGGCGTGGACAGGAGGCGGGAGTCGGCCGGGACGGGCTCCTGCGGGTAGACGTCGAAGGCCGCTCCGGCGAGCTGTCCGCTGTCCAGGGCGTCGCACACGGCGTCGTAGTCGAGGAGCGCGCCGCGGGCGCAGTTCACGAGGACCGAGCCGCGCGGCATGCGGGCGATCTGCTCGGCGCCGATCATGCCCTTGGTCTCGTCGGTCACGCGGGCGTGCAGTGAGACGATGCGGGCGCGCGTCAACAGCTCGTCGAGCGTGACCTGTTCGGCGACTCCGGCCAGCGCCTCCGCGGATACGTACGGGTCGTGGACGAGCACCTCGGCGCCCATGGCCACCAGGATCCGCGCGACCCGGCTGCCGATCGCGCCGTACCCGACCAGGCCGACGGTCGCGCCCTCGATCTCGATGCCGCAGTTGTCGTAGTCGTAGTAGTCGCCGCGCCACACCCCCAGGCGCAGGTCGGTGTGCGTGTCGCCGACGCCGCGCGCCGCCGCGAGGAGCAGCGTGAGGGTGTGCTCGGCGGTGGCGACGGCGTTGCGGCCGGGCGCGTAGCAGACGGCGACGCCATGCCGGGTCGCCGCCTCCAGGTTCGCGTTGACCGGGCCGCCCCTGCTGACGCACATCAGCTTGAGGTCGGGGCAGGCCGCGAGGACGCGTTCGGTCAGCGGCGCCATCTGCGTCACGCACACCTCGACACCGGCCAGCGCCTCGATCAGCTCGTCCTCGGTGCCGGACGCCTCGATGACCTCCCCGACGGGGCCGAAGGGCGTGTGCGGCCAGGGCAGGGTCAGCTCGCGGACAGCCACGGCGCCGCCGGTGGCCCTGCGGACCTCCTCGCCGAGCAGGCGCGGCAGGACGAAGTGGTCGCCTGCGGCCAGGACGGTGACGCCGGTGGGGTCGGTGGTGCTCATGGGGGCTTCTTTCTGTGCGTACGGGACCTGGGTGTTACGGGACCTGGGTGTACGGAAGGGCAGGGGTGCCCCCGCGTCAGTGCGCTGGGTGCGCCGGCGCGTTGAAGCGCAGGAGCGACGACTGCCCGTCGCACAACCGCAGTTCGGTGAGGGTGCCGTTGTCCATGTGCGGGAACACCCGGCGGTACTCGCTCAGGGGGATGCCGAGCTGGTCGCAGAGGGTCAGGCGCAGCAGCGTCGAGTGGGCGACGACGAGGACGCGGCCGTCGGGGAAGGCCGCGGCGACGTCGGCGAGGCACGCGCTCGCACGCGCCGCGGCCTCGCGCGGGTCCTCGCCGTCGGGCAGGTGGTGGGCGACGGGGTCGTCGAGGAAAGCGTCCAGCTCGCCGGGGAAGCGGTCGCGCATCTCCGCCCGGGTGAGGCCCTCGCCTCGGCCGAAGTCGACCTCGCTGAGCCGTTCGTCGACGCGCGGCGTGAGCCCGAGCGCCTCCCCCGCGGGCGCCGCCGTCAGGCGCGCCCGCGACAGCGGCGAGCTGAACACCGCGTCGATGCGCTGCCCGGCCGCCCAGGCGGCGAGTTCGGCGGCCTGGAGCCGGCCGCGCGGGGTGAGCGCGACGTCGGTGCGGCCCGCGTAGCGGTTGCCGTCGTGCCAGACGGTCTCGCCGTGGCGTACGAGAATGACGTGGGTCACTGCGCTGTTCCTCTTGCTTGTCGGTGGTCTGCGCGGGGCGCTGCTCGGTGGTCTGCCTCCGTCACCGCTCCGAGTCCTGCGTCCGGCGCGGATCGGTGGTCCGCCTCCGACTCGGATCGGTGGTCCGCCTCCGGCTCGGTTCGGTGCTCTGCCTCCGTCACCGCCCCGCGTGCCGCAGGCTGCGGCCGGTGTGCCCGCGCGCGTGCGTGGGCCGCGACCTCCGGGGCGAGCCAGCCGCGGGCGGCGAGCGCGTCGACGAAACCGAGGTAGACGGGTGTCCAGCGGGCCGTCCGTGCCGGGTCCGGGCGGATCTCGGCGCCCGGGCGGACCATCGCGTCGGCCGCGTCCCGCACGGGCACGCCGCTCGACGTCGCCGCGAGGACGGCCATGCCGATGGCTCCTTCGGCCTGTTCGGGCACGCGCACCGCCCGGCCGAGGACGTCGGCGCGCAGTTGGTTCCAGTAGGCGTTCCGCGCGCCGCCGCCCGTGAAGGTCAGCGGCCCGTCGACGGGCGCGCCGATGCGGTCCAGGTAGTCGAGGCACAGCCGCTCCACGCAGGCCACGCCGAGCAGGTGGGCGTGGAAGAGCCCGGCCTCGCCGCGCGGTGTGCCGAGGACGAAGGGCGTGGCGTCCGCCGCCCGGAACGGGAAGCGTTCGCCGCCGGTCGACACCAGGGGGTACGCGACCGCGTCCCCGTCCAGGGCGGCCCCGGCCGCCGTGAGCCGCGCGAGGTCCGCCCCCGGGAACTCCCGCGCGAGCACGCCCGCTCCGCTGCTGGACGCCCCGCCGGGCAGCCAGGTGCCGCCGGGGCCGCGGTGGCAGTAGACGACCCCGCCCGGGTCGCGTACGAGGTGCGGGCTCGTGCCCTTGAGGACGAGCGTCGTGCCGAGCACCGAGTTCCACGCGCCGGGCGCCAGCGCGCCCGCGCCGATCTGCGCGGCGCAGCCGTCCGTCATCCCGGCGACGATCGCGGTCCCTTCAGGGATGCCGGTTGCTTCGGCGGCCGCCCCGCACACGGTGCCGAGCACGCTGCCGGGGCGCACCACGTCGGGCAGCACCCGGGCGGGCACGCCGAGCGCGGCGAACTCCTCGGCGGGCCAGCGTTCGTCGACGAGGTGGTAGCCGGTCTTCAGGGCGTGGCTGGCGTCGCTCGCGACCTGACGTCCGGCCAGGCGCCAGGTGACGAGGTCGGGCTGATGCAGGACACGGGCGTCCGGGCACGCTGCAGCCCGCGTGTGTTCGAGGAGCCACAGGAGCTTGGGCAGCGCCCAGGACGCCTGCATGGAGCGGTAGCCGAGCTCTCCCCAGACGGCGCCGCCGACCGCGTTGACGCGGGCCGCCTGGTCGGTGGCGCGCCCGTCGTCGTACATCAGGCCCGGCGTGAGCGGGCCGCCCCGGCCGTCGGCGAGCAGGAGGGTGCCGGAGGTGGCGTCGAGGGCGAGGCCCCGCACGCGGGCGGGTTCGTCGAGCGCGGCCGTGGCCTCCCGGCAGGCGACGGTGAGTGCCGTCCACCACTCCTCGGGGTCCTGCTCGTGGCGGACGCCGTCGCGGTGGCTGGTCAGGGGCCGGGACGCGGCGGCGAGGACGGTGCCCGCGGAGTCGACGGCGACGCAGCGGGCGCTCTGGGTGCCGAGGTCGAGGCCGAGCCAGACGGCTTCGGGCGGGAGCCCGGCGGGGCCGCGGGGCGGATGGGGGGCGGGGTCAGGCACGGGGGGCTCCTTGCGGTGCGGTGCGGGATCCGGGCGGTGATCCGGGTGACGTGGTACGGGAACCGGGGGTCGCCGCCGTCCACCCGGCCTCGCGCGCGAGCGTCCGCCACCGCAGGAACTCCTCGTACAGCCCGGTGTAGAACTGGGCGCGCTCCGGGTCTGGCTCCCAACTGGTGCGCATCCGCACGTACTTGGCGGCGGCGCTGTGCATGCTGGACTCGGCGCCGGTGAGCACGAGCCCGGTGAGGAAGGCGCCCTTGGCGCCGAGTTCGGTGTCGCCCGAGCGGGCCGTGGGCACTCCGGTGGCGTCCGCGATGAGGCGGCACCAGTCGTCGTTGTTGGCGCCGCCGCCGCACAGCCTCAGCTCCGTGACGGTCGTACGGGACGCGGCGAGCGAGTCGCGGACGACGAGGGAGAGGCCGTCGAAGACGGCGCGGGCGAGGTCGGCCGGGGTGTGCTCCAGGGACAGGCCCCAGAAGGCGCCGCGGGCGCGCGGGTCGAGGAACGGCGCCCGCTCACCGGCCGGGGACAGATACGGCAGGAACATCAGACCGTTCGCTCCGGGCGGCGCGGAGAACGCCAACTCGCCCAGTTCCGGCGGCCCTTCGAGCTGGAGGGTGCGCGCGGCCCAGGACAGGACCTCGACGCCGCTGAGGGTCGGGAAGGCGCGCAGGACGCGCTCGCGGCCGCGGTAGGCGATGTTGATGCCGGACGGCTCCCCGGTGGCGTCGACGTCCTTGCGGACGATCTCCGTGCACAGCGTCGTGCCGAGGATGCCGCACGCCTGACCGGGGTTGACGACGCCGACGCCGCGCGCGGTGGAGGCGATGTCGTACGGGGCCATCACGACCGGGAGGCCCGGCTGCACGCCGAGTTGGGCCGCCGCGTCGCCGGTGATCTCGGCGATGCGCTCGTGCTCGCCGAGGACCTTCGGCAGCAGCCGGGCGTGGTCGGTGAGCCCGAACAGGTCCACGATCCCCGGGTCGTAGTCGCCGGTCGCGTGATCGAGGAACGGCGCCGACGCGTCGGACTCGTCGATCGCGGTGACACCGGTGAGCTTGAGGAACAGCCAGCCCGCCGCCGTCAGTGAGGCGCTGGAGCGGGCCAGGCGGTCCGGGTCGTGGGCGTCGAGCCAGCTGAACACGGCGTTCGGCATGCCGCTGCACGTCAGCGAGCCGTTGCGGCGGAACGCCTCCCGCAGGACGCCTTCGCGCTCCCAGCGCGTGAGGATGTCGCCCGCGCGCCCGTCGGACCACAGGACCGCGGGCCCGGTGGGTCGCCCCTCCGCGTCCACGAGCCAGGCCCCGTCGCCCTGCGCGGTGAACGTCACCAGCCAGACGGGGTCGGTCGCTCCGGGCCGCTCGGCGAGGGCGGACAGGGCGGTGCGGACGGTGTAGACGACGGCGTTCCACACGGTGTCCATGTCCTGCTCGGCCCAGCCGGGGTGGCGGCGCTGCACCTCGGTGGCGAGCCGGGAGACGGCGAGTTCGCCGCCCTGGTCGTCGAAGACGACCGACTTGATCATGGTGGTGCCGACGTCGATGGCGAGTACCGACATGGTGGTCACAGACCCTTCGTGGCGGGGGTGGCGACGGTGTGCGCGACGGCGTTGGGTACGGGGCCGCTCTCCGCGGCCGTGGTCCTCAGTACGAGGGTGAGGGCGGCGCTCACCGCGTGGAACCCCGCGAAGATCCAGACGACGCCGCCCACGCCGAGCGGCCCCCGGAAGAGGCTGACGACGAGCGGCCCGACGAACGTGGAGGCGCCCGCCCCGAGGTTCAGGGCCGCCATGGCCTGGCCCTTGTGGGCGGGCGCGATGGCGGTCATGAGGGCGGACAGCGGCACGTACCCGGAGAGGGTGGCGCCGTACAGCACGGCGACCAGGACGCACAGCGCGTACTGCGCGCCGGCCGCCGCCGGGACGTAGTACAGGAGCAGCGTCGAGACCGTGCAGCCGACACCGCCGCACCACGCGACCGTCGCCCGCCAGCCGACCTTGTCCCCGACGACGCCGAACAGCAGGTTCGTGACGATGTTCGTGGCGAACATGATGGCAAGGAGTCTGAGCCACTGGGCGCCTGAGAGCCCGACCTCGTGCCGGAACCACGCCGGAAGCATCACCAGAAAGCCGAACTGCGAGGCCGTGTTGAGCATCCGCACCACGGCCCCGGCGCCGACCCGCGGCTCCCGCACGAGGATGGTGAGGCTGCCGATCAGCCCGGTCAGGGGGCTCTCCCCCGCCGGGGCGAGGCGCCCGGCCCCGGTGGGCTCGCGCACCAGGAGCAGCGCGATCAGCCCGCCGACCGCCACCACGCCGAGCGCGACCCACAGGGTGCCGCGCTCCCCCACCCTCGGGATGAGCAGGCTCGCGGTGAGCGAGCCGAGCGTCGGCAGGCCCGCGGAGAACGCCGACCAGAACCAGCCCATCGCGCTGCCCATCTGCTTCGGCGGCGCGACCGCGGCGATCCACACGAGGAACGCGTACGCGAACAGCGGATACGCGAGGCCGCGCAGGCCGTAGCCGAGCAGGAGCAGCGGATACGCCTCGCTGGGGACGGCGACCGCGAGGAAGAAGACGTGGGTGACCACGAAGGCGCCGAGGCCGAGCCACATCACGCGGCGCGGACCCCACAGGTCGGACAGCGCGGCGGACAGCCATCCGGCGACGGCGCCCGTCACGCCGTACACGGTGAACACCATCGCGACCTGCGACGACGGGATGCCGAGGTCTTCCAGGTACGGCGCGAGGAAACCGGCCTCGACGCCGACGCCCGTCATGAAGACGAGCAGGCCGAGATAGCCCCAGGAGAGGGGCCCCGGGACACCGGCGCGTGTGAAGAGCGAACGCGGCACGGGGCTGTTCGTCATCGAAGCTCCCCCTGAGGGCGTGGTCTTGACAGGGTCGGGCGTCCCTTGAGGGGGCCGGTCCCGACTGGGCTGGAGAGAGCAAACAACTGGCCGAAAAGGCACGTCAAACAGTTCGCGAATCCTCACGCGGGGCGGGCGGGACACCGCGTGAGGAGGGTTGCGCACACTGCCGCCGTACTGGGGCGGGGCCCCGCAATCCGAGTGATATACGTGAGATCATCACTCGGAGATTTCACACACGAGGTGGCCTTGGGAGCAGAGGTGACCTTGGGAGGCGGAGCCATGACCGGACCCGAGAACCCTGAGGGCAGCGACCCCGGCGACCGCGTCGAGGCCCGTGAGCGGCGGCGGCGCCGGATCCGGGACCTGGTGGTCGCGGGCGGCTTCGTGCGGGCCGCGGACCTGGCCGACGACTTCGACGTGAGCCTGATGACCGTCCACCGCGACCTGGACTTCCTCCAGTCGCAGGGCTGGCTGCGCAAGGTGCGCGGCGGGGCGACGGCGCTGCCGTCGGCGCAGTTCCACGGCAGCGTCGCCGAGCGCATGACGACGATGGCCCAGACGAAGCAGCGGCTCGCGCGCGCCGCGGCCAGGCTCCTCGTCCCCGGCCAGACGGTCCTCCTCGACGACAGCACGACGTGCCTGCACCTGACCCGCGAACTGACCGAGCACGCCCCGCTCACGGTCCTCACGAACTCGCTGCCCGCGATCACGGCACTCGCCAAGGAGCCCGGCGTCTCCCTCATCGCGCTCGGCGGCGCCTACTTCCCCGCGTACGACGCGTTCATGGGCCTGCACACAGCCGACAGCGTGGCGGCGTTCCGCGCGGATGTCCTCTTCATGTCGACGACGGCGGTGACCCGCGGCCGCTGCTATCACACGTCACCGGAGACGGTGCAGGTCAAGCGGGCGATGATGGCGGCGGCCACGCGTCGTGTGCTGCTCGCCGACCACACCAAGTTCACCCGCGACGGCCTGTACGCGCTCGCGCCGGTCGCGGACTTCGACGTGGTGGTCGTGGACGACGGGCTCGCGCGGGAGGAGGTGCGGGCGATGCGGGAAGGGGGGACGGAGGTGCTGGTGGTGGAGCGGGGCTGAGGGCGGGGCGAAGGCGGGCGAGGTTGAGGGCGGGGCAAGGGTGGGGCGGGGCTGAGGGTGGGGCTCGGCGCCTGCCACGGTCGGACGCGGCGCCTCGCACGGCAAGGGCTCAGCGCCTGCCCACGAAGGCGGGCGGTGTCCGATCGCTCCAGGGCAGGGCTTCCTCAAGCCGGGCGCCGAGGCGGACCAGCAGGTCCTCCCTGCCGTGCGGGGCGACGAACTGCACGCCGATCGGCAGTCCGTCCCGACTCTGTCCCAGGGGCAGGCTGAGGGCGGGCTGCCCGGCGAGGTTGAACACCACCGTGAACGGCCCGACGTCGAACAGCTTGCGCAGCCAGCTCGCCCCGGTGTGGCCGGGCTCGTCCGACGACAACGCGCCGTGTGGCGGCGGCAGTTGACCGAGGGTCGGGGTGACGAGCAGGTCGTGGTCGGCGAAGAACGCGCCGACCGACCGGCTCACCCGGTTCTGCGCGTCGAGCATGGCCATCAGGTCCAGTGCGCCGAGGCGATCGCCCTCCTCCAGGACCTGCCGTGACACGGCCTCCATCCTGGCCGGGTCGGGCCGCCGAGGAGCGGTGAGGAAGGGCGCCGCGACGGCGAACACCTCGGCCTCCGCGCCCCGCACGACGTCCTCCCAGTCAAGGGCGGGGCTCGCCTCGGTGACGTCGTGACCCAGCTCCGCGAGGAGCCCGGCCACGCGGAGCGTCACGGCGGCCACCTCGGTGTCCACGTCCGCTCCGGACCAGGCCCGGGTGGTGACGGCGACCCGCAACCGGCCGGGGGCTGCGGGCAGTTCGGCCGCGTAGGGGCGCAGGGGCGGCGGCGCCGTGTACTTGTCGCCGACCCCCGGGCCCTGGACGGCGTCCAGGACGTGCGCGGCGTCACGAACCGTGCGGGTCAGCACGAACTCGGACACCGCGCCGAAGACCGGGTCTCCGCTGTCGGGGCCGCACGGGGTGCGGCCCCGGCTCGGCTTCAGGCCCACGAGGCCGCAGCAGGACGCGGGGACGCGGATGGAACCCGCCGCGTCGTTGGCGTGCGCGAGCGGCACCGCACCGGAGGCGACCATCGCGGCGGCGCCGCCGCTGGACCCGCCCACGCCCCGGCCGGGATCCCACGGGTTGCGGGTCGGCCCGGTCCGCAGCGGCTCGGTGGCGAAGCTGAGGCCCAGCTCCGGGGCCGTCGTCAGGCCCAGCGTGACCAGGCCCGCGGCCCGGAACCGCCCCATCAGGTCGTGGTCGTGCCGGGCGCGCACCCCGGAGAGGCTGCGGCTCCCGGCGAAGAACTCCACGCCCTCGGCCATCGGCCCGCCGTCCTTGATCAGGAACGGCACCCCGGCGAGCGGCCCCTGCCGGGCGTGGTCGAGCGCCGGGGAGAACACCGGCGCCGCCAGGCCGTTCACCTCCGCGTCCGCCGCCTCGACGGCCTGCCGCGCGACGGCCTCCACCTCGGCCGCGGTGACCTTCCCGGCCGCCATCAGCTCGCGCAGTCCGACGGCGTCGCACCGCGCGTACTCGTGGAGTTCCACAGCCACCCCTCCTGGTCACCGCGGGGGCCGACCGGCCCCCGCCGAAGAGTTCCAGAGGCGGATCACGCGGGTCCAGCGGATTACGCGGGGACGGGGCGCGCGGGGACCGCGTCCAGGACCAGATCCATCGTGGCGAGGAAGCTCTCGCGGGTGAACCCGACGGGGTGGATGCGGCGACCGTAGTGCGCCAGCGCGGGAAAGTCCGCCGGGTCGGCGCCCAGTGTGATCACTTGGAATGTCTCCCGTCTGCGCTGCTGCTCGGCCGGACCGGAGGACTGCCTGGCCGCGTGCGCGGAGATCAGGGACACGGACAAGGTCAGCAGCCGGTCGTTCCACTCGGGGATGAGTTCCTCGGGCACTCCGGCGTCGCTGAGGGCCTGCAGGGTCTCCTCGATCACCAGTTGGCTGCCGGGCCCGCTGCCCGGATAGTGGCTGGCGTCCTTCGCCAACTGCGGCAGCGCGGCGTACGCGTCCCACGAGCGCAGGATCAGATCGACGAGCCGCGCACGCCAGGGCCCCTGCCGCCGGTAGCCGTGCATGGCCTGGACCAGCACATGGTCCACGATCGCGAGCATCAGCTCGGTGCGATTGCGGAAGTGGCGGTACAGGCTGGAGGAGTCGGTACCCAGTTCGGCGGCCAGCTTGCGCATGCTGAACGACTCGTCCCTCTCGGAGCCGGAAAGCAGCTCCACGGCGGCATCCAAAATGGTCTGTCTACTCCACCGCTGACGCATGACGGCAGCTTACTGGGGCCGGAGTCCAGCGGCATGAGCGCTCCACCGAACTACGAGAACGGTGTTGCACGCACCGTTGCACGCGGCGCGTGCATGAAGTTCAATGAGCCCTGTGACCAACCTCCACGAGCGGGCTGGAGACGGACCGTCCGACGCCACGCCACTGACCGAGGACGCCTTTCCCCACCACCAGCAGGTGGTGCAACGGTTCGGCGACCTCGCACCGGACGGCACGACCAGCACGGTGGCCCTGTCGCGTCTGTTCGAGCACCCCCGGGTCGGTCTGCGCTTCCCGCGGTTCGGCAAGCTCACGGCCGACGGCGGGTTCAAGCCCTACCAGATCCTGTTCGTCGGCCAGCGCGTCGAACGGCAGACGGCGTTCGGCGGGGTCGGCGGAGTCGTCCGGGTCGGCACCGGTGTCCGCGCGATCGGCCGGTCCTCGTACACCTACGGTCAAGGCATGTTCGTCGACGAGCGCCTCGTCGCCACGGCCGACGCCACCGTGGTCCTCGCCGACGAGTCCGGGCCGATCGCCTTGCCGGACGAACTGCTCGCCGACCTCGCCGAGCTGCGACTGCCGGGCACCAGCGCGGCGGTCGCGTCGAAACCCGAGCCGCGTCGCCGCGAGCGGCAGTACTACCCGGCCACCGCCACCGTCCACAGCCGCGTCGGTGACGTCGACCTCAACCGGCACGTCAACTACATCGCCCAACTGGGCTGGTACGACGAGGCGATCGCGTCCCACGCACACCGCCTGCTGGGAGACGACGCCGCCAGGAAGCTCCCGCGCTACCTCCCCTGGCGCTACCACGTGAACTACCTGGGCGAAGTCCTGCACCCTCGCTCCTACGACATCGGGATCGCCGTCAGCGGACACGACGAGCACACCGCGCACTACGAACTGGGGCTGTTCGACGGTGGGCAGTGCCTGGGGACCGCCGACGCGGCCGCACCACGCGGCGGGCTCTCCGCCGCCGCACTGGCCGACGGCCGGCTCACGAGCTGACCCCTGGGCGGACCACGGACGACCGGCAGATCCACAATGGCTGGATGGTCACCCTTGAGACTCCCCGTTTGATCCTGCGCCGCTGGCGCGATGAGGACGTCGCGCCCATGGCCGCCGTCAACGCCGACCCCGAGGTCATGCGGTGGATCCGGGACGGCAGCGTCCGTGACGAACAGCAGACCCGCGGCGGGATCCAGGCGTGGGAGAGCGAGTGGGAGTCACAGGGCTTCGGCCTGTTCGCCGTGGAGATACGGTCCACCGGTGAACTGGCCGGGTTCACCGGCCTTTCGGTGCCTCACTTCCTGCCGGAGGTCCTGCCGGCGGTCGAGGTCGGCTGGCGCCTCGGCCGTTCCCACTGGGGGCAGGGCCTGGCCACCGAGGCCGCCGCGGCCGCCGTGCGGTTCGGATTCGAGGAGCGAGGTCTTGAGCGGATCGTCAGCATCGCCCAGGTGGGCAACGACGCCTCCGAACGGATCATGACGAAACTGGGGATGCGTCCGGTCCGTGAGACCGTCAATCCCAGCAACGGTCGACGAGTTCGCGTATTCGCGTTGTCGTCGGACCAGTACGGCGCAACCACTCGGTGACGGCGGCGACGAGGAGGGCAGCCTCGCACCGGACCGCGAGGCGGACCCGGTCGGCCCCGCCGCCTACGGCCGCGTCAGCTCGCCCCAGTGCACCGTCCGGTCGCACCACCGCTCAAGGAGCACCTTGTCGTGGCCGACCGCGAGGAGCCCGGCTCCGCTGTCCGCGCGGTAGGCCTCCACCACGCCCACCAGCGCCGCCGTCGTCGACGCGTCCAGCATCGCCGTCATCTCGTCGCAGATCAGCCAGCGCGGGCGCAGGACCAGCGCGCGGGCCAGGCAGGCGCGCTGGAGCTGGCCGTCGCTGACCTCGTGCGGACGGCGGCCGAGCAGGTCCTCGCCGAGGCCGACGGTACGGGCCAACTCCCTTACGCGATCCGGCACTTCGGCGGCGCGCCCGGTGGCCCGCAGCGGTTCGGCGACGAGCTGGGTGAGGGTGAGGCGCGGGTCGGCGGAGAGCCGGGGCTGCTGGAAGACGACGCCGAACGCGGTGCGCTGGGCCCGCGGCGCGCGATGGCGCCAGCCGCGGGCGGGCTCGCCGTCGATGACGACCTGGCCCCGGTCGGGCCGGTGCAGGAGTGCCGCGACGCGCGCGAGCGTCGACTTGCCGCAGCCGCTGGGGCCGAGCAGGCCGACGGACTCGCCCGGCTCGACGGTCAGGCTCACGTCGCGGACGACGGGGTCGCGCCGGTCGTATCCGGCGGTCAGGGAGCGCAGTTCAAGCACGGGACGCCTCCAGGGCGGCGACCGGGTGGTGGCAGGCGGCGCCCGATGAAGGCGCCGTCGGCAATGCGGGCACGGCCCGGCACGCCTCGTCGGCCCGCTCGCAGCGCGCGGCGAACGCGCACCCCTCGGGGAGCGCGGACAGCTCCGGCGGCATGCCGGGGACGGGCCTGAACTCCCGGTCGGGCAGCGCGTCGAGCAGCCCGCGCGCGTAGGGGTGGCGCGGCCCCGGCTCGCCGAAGAAGTCGGCGGCGTCGGCGATCTCGACGATGCGGCTCGCATACATCACGGCCACGCGGTCGGCGATCCGCTCGGCCGCCGCCAGATCATGGGTGATCATCAGCAGCGCGCGGTCGTCGCCGACGTGCCGCCGCAGTTCGTCGACGGTGCGGTCGACCAGCTCGCGGTCGAGGCCGGTGGTGGGCTCGTCCGCGAGGAGCAGCGGGGCGTCGCCGATGAGCGCGAGGGCGGTGGCGGCGCGCTGGGCGAGCCCGCCGGACAGTTCGTGCGGGTAGCGGTCGAGGTGGCCGACCGGGAACGCGGCACGCGCGGCGGCGGCCTCGCCCGCCTTCCGCAGCGCGGGCCGCCGCACGCCCGCCAGCTCCCGGAGGGTCTCCTCCAGTTGGGAGCGCACGGTGCGGACGGGGGTCAGATGCGCGGCGGGGCTCTGCGGTACGAGGCCGACGCGCCGCCCGCGCACGGTGCGGGCGAGGGTGCGCTCGTCGGCGGTGAGCAGGTCGGTGCCGTCCCCGAGGAGCGCGGATCCGGCCGTCTGGGCGTTCTCGGGCAGCAGACCGAGCAGCGCGGAGGCGAGCACGGACTTGCCGCACCCGCTCTCCCCGACGAGCGCGAGGCACTCACCCGCGGCGAGGTCGAAGCGGGCATCGGTGACGGCGGCCACGTGGGCGCCGCCGCGCATGCGGAAGCGGACGGAGAGGCCGCGGACGGAGAGGACGGGCGGGGGTGCGGCCTCGGCGTCCGCGTCGGTGTGGGCGTCGGCACGGGGCTTCGGCACGGCATCGGTCGCCGGGGCCCCGGTCGCGCCTTCTCCCTGAGCCGACGGGCCGGCGCCCGCACAGCTCCCGGGCGACGGGCCGGTCCCGCCACCGTTCCCGGCCGAAGGGCGAGTCGCCTCGGCCTCCGCCGACGCCCCGTGCGCGGCCCCCGTCCCGCTCGACGACCCAGTCACAGCATCAGCTCCGATCGGCGGCGCGGGTTGATCCGGTCGCGCCAGGCGCCCGCGAGGCCCGCGATGGCGAGGGTCGGCACGATGATGAAGAGGCCGGGGAAGAGGGTGGGCCACCAGTCGCCGGCGAGGAGGGAGCTGCGGGCGCCCTGGACGAGGGTGCCGAGGCTGGCCTGGTGGGTGGGCAGGCCGAGGCCGAGGAAGGACAGGGCGGACTCGTGCCAGATGGCGTGCGGGACCATGAGGACGGCGGCGAGGCCGGCCTGGGGCAGGACGCCCGGGAGCAGGTGCCGCACGGTCACGCGCCAGCGGGACGCGCCGCCGGAGACGGCGGCGTCGATGTAGGGGCGCGAGCGCAGCGAGAGGACCTCGGCGCGCACGATGCGGGCCGTCGACAGCCAGTGCGTGAGCGCCACGGAGATCACCACGGGCCAGACGCCGGGCCGGAACATCGCCACGATGAAGATGCCGAGCAGCAGGTGCGGCACCGAGGAGAAGACGTCCACGAGGCGCATCACGATCCGGTCGACCCAGCCGCCGGAGGCCGCCGCGAGGGCGCCGACGGCGGTGCCGATGACGGTGGCCACCACGGCGGCCACGACACCGACGAGCAGGGAGACGCGCAGCCCGTACACGCACCGCAGGAGCAGGTCGCGGCCCACGTCGTCGGTGCCGAAGGGGTGCTCCAGGGACGGCGGGAGGAGCTTGTCGGCGAGGTGCACGGCCTGCTCGTCGAGGTCGACGAGCGGCGGCACGATCAGCACGGCGAGCACGACGGCGGTGACGATCGCGGCGGAGCTCCAGACCCGCCACGCGCGCGTGGAGCGGGACGGCCTGCGGGTGCCCGCGGCGGCGCGGCCGGTCGCCGAGCGCCAGGTGACCTGGGTGGCGGCGTCGGCCTTCGACACCTCGGCCTGCGGACTGCGGGTGTCAGCCATCGAATCCCACCCTCGGGTCGGCGAGCCCGTAGAGCAGGTCCGCGAGGAGGTTGCCGAGCAGCACCGCGACGGTGGCGAGCGCGGTCAGCGCGGCGAGCAGGGGGAAGTCCACGGAGGTGGCGGCCTGCACGGTCGCGGCGGCGATGCCGGGCCAGCTGAAGACGGTCTCGACGAGGAGCGCGCCGGTGATGAGTTCGGGCACGCGGGAGCCGACGAGCGTGAGGACGGGCAGCATGCCGGAGCGGAAGGCGTGCTTGAGGAGCACGGTCCGCTCGGCGAGGCCCCGCGCGCGGGCGCCGCGGACGGGGTCGTCGCCGAGCGCGTCGCCGACGCCCTGGCGTACGTACAGGACGAACCAGGGAAGTTGGGAGACGGCGAGGACGGTGGCGGGCAGGACGAGGTGATGGGTCACCTGTCCGGCCGTCACCACCGTGCTGGAGGTGTCGGTGAGTCCGCCCGCGGGCAGCGCGCCCAGCTTCAGGGCGAACAGCCATACGGCGAGCAGGCCGAGCCAGAACGGCGGCGCGGCTTCCAGGGTGTAGGCGAGCGAGGTCACGCAGCGGTCGAGCCAGCCGCCGGGGCGGCGCGCGGCGAGCACGCCGAGGGCCGAGCCGAGCAGGATCGCGAGGACGAAGGCGGTCGCGGCGAGGAGCACCGACCAGCCGATGCGCTCGCCGATGGCGTCGGCGACGGGCTGGCGCAGCGTGTGGGAGTCCCCGAGGTCGCCCCGGAGCGCGGCGGTCAGCCAGTCCCACCAGCGCTCGACCAGCGGCTTGTCGACGCCGAGGTTGGCGCGCAGCTGGTCGAGGTTCTCCTGGGACGCGGTGAGCCCGGCCGTGCCCGCGTACGCCTTGACGGGGTCGAAGGGCGAGGCCGCGGCGACGGAGAAGACGCCGAAGGTGACGACGAGCAGCACGGGGACGGCGAACACCGCCCGCCGTCCCACGAGCCGCGCCATCGGTCCCCAGGGCAGCGCCCGCCGTCCCCGCCCGGACGCCGGGTCCGCCTCGGCGGGCCCGGCGGACGCGGCGGGGTCTGCCGCCTTGCCGGGAGCCGACGTCACTTGTTCGGCTGCCAGTCCTCGACGTTCCACCACGGGCCGGACGCGAGGCCGTGGTCGTGCGGCTCGACCTGCGTGGAGAGGTCGCCGAAGGACTTGTTCACCACGTACAGGTGGTCGATGTGGGTGAGGAAGGTGTAGCCGGGGTTCTTGACCAGCTCGCGCTGGATCGTGTCGTACGCGGCCTGGCGCTCGGCGTGGTCGCCGCTCTTGCGGGCGTCCTCCAGGGCCTTGTCGACCTTGGGGTTGTCGTAGTGCGCCATGTTGTTGAAGCCGTCACCGGCGAGCGCGGAGTTCAGGAGCGTGTACTGGTCGAAGTCCGGGTCGGCCGGGGAGCCGCCGCCCGCGAGGACCGCGTCCTTGGCCATGCGCGGCTCGATGACCTCCCAGGTACCGGACTGCACCTCGGCCTTGATGCCGAGCTTCTTGGCGTCGGAGGCGTAGGCGAGGGCGTGGTCCTGGCGGAGCTTGTCGCCGGTGAGGTACCAGAGCGGGAACTTCGCCTGGACGCCGTCCTTCTCGCGGACGCCGTCCTTGCCGGGCTTCCAGCCGGCGTCGTCGAGGATCTTCTTGGCCGCGTCGACGTCGAACTTCCGCTCGGTGCCCTTGGTGAACCAGGGGCTGTCCGTCGGCACCGGGCCGTAGGCCTCCTTGCCCGCGCCCTCCAGGATCTGGTCGACCATCGTCTTGCGGTCCACGCCGATGTCGAGGGCGCGCCGCACGGCGGTGTCGCCCGCGACCTTGTTGCCGGTCGGCAGGGTCACGACGCGGTAGTCGAAGGTCTTGGCGGCGTACGTCTGCTTGCCGCCGTCGGACTCGAAGGTCTTGGCGAGGTTGGGCGGCAGGATGGCGCCGTCGAGGTCGCCGGTGCGCAGCCGGGTGGCGCGCAGGTCGTCGTCCTTGACGATGGCCATGGTGAAGTTCTTGATCTTCGGCGCGCCGCCCCAGTAGCCGGGGTTGGCCTTGAAGACGAGCTTCTCGCCCTTGGACCACGTCACCAGCTCGTACGGTCCGGTGCCGACGGGCTTGGTGGTGAAGGCGCCGGTGTTCACGTCCTGCTTGCCCGCGATGTGCTGCGGCGCGATGGGCAGGACGGTGCGCTCGGCGAACGGCGCGTAGGGGTACTTGAGGTGGAAGACGACCCTGTTCCCGTCGGCGCCGCCCTTGGCCTCGACGCTCTTGAGGGCGTCCAGCTCGGTCTTGGAGGCGTTGTTCGTCTTCTTGTCGAGGATGGTCTCGTACGTGAAGACGACGTCCTTGGCCGTGAACGGCTTGCCGTCGCTGAACTTGACGCCCTTGCGCAACTGATACGTGTACGTCTTGCCGTCGGCGCTGACCTTCGGCAGCTTCGCGGCGAGCGCGGGCCTCAGCTTCATGTCCGCGTCGTGCGTGAGCAGCCCGTCGAAGATCTTGGAGTTGCCGTCCTTGCCGTAGCCGAGGAGCGGGCTCAGGGTCTCGGGCTCGTACGCGATGCCGACGACCGCCGACGTCTTGGCGCCGCCGCTGCCCTTGCCGTCGTCCGGCGCCGAGCAGGCCGTGGCGGCGACCGCCAGTGCGGCCGCCGCCGCGACGGCACCGGTGCCACGTATCGATCCGGCCCTCATGCTCCACACCCCTACACAAGATCAAGTGCTATTGCGAACGGCTCGCAATTATGCCTTATGTAATGGGCGGGTAATGGCGGGGTCCACTACGTGCCGGGGACTACGACCAGGTCAGGGCGTTGCGGGCGCGGGAAGGCCGACCAGGTCGGCCAATTCCGCCCGGTGCTGTCCGGCCGTGCCCAGAGCGATCGAGTCGGCCTTGGCCCGCTTCAGGTACAGATGGACCGGGTGCTCCCACGTCATGCCGATACCGCCGTGCAGCTGGAGTGCCTCCTCGGCGGCGCGCACCGCCACGGGGGCCGCGTAGGCCTGCGCGAGGGCCGCGGCGAGGTTCGGCTCGTCGCTGCCGGTGGCGAGGGCGTCGGCGGCGTGCCGGGCCGCGGCGCGGGTGTTGACCACCCGCAGCCAGAGCTCGGCGAGGCGGTGCTTGAGCGCCTGGAAGGAGCCGACGGGCCGGTTGAACTGGTGGCGTTCCTTGAGGTAGGCGACGGTTTCCGTCAAGCACCATTCGGCGAGGCCGAGTTGCTCGGAGGCGAGCAGTCCGGCCCCGGAGCGCAGACCGAGGCGTACCGCCGTCTCCGCTTCCGCGCCCTCGGCGAGCAGGCGGGCCGGGGCCCCGGCGAGGGTGACCGTGGCGACGGGGCGGGTGCGGTCGAGGGAGGTCAGCGGGGTGACGGTGACGCCGCCCCGGCCGGTGTCGACCGCGAAGAGGCCGCGGTCGGCCGGGACGAGCAGGATGTCGGCGACGGCCGCGTCCGCGACGCCGGTCACCTCTCCGTGCAGGGCGCCCTCCTCGTGCCGGACCGGGGTGCGGGCGACGCCCGGCGCGGTGGCGAACGGCACGGCGAGCGCGCCCACGGTGCGGCCGGACGCGAGCGCGGCGAGGAGCTCCGCCGCCGCGTCGCCGGTGCAGGCGAGGAGCGTCTCGGTGGCGATGACGGCGCTCGTCAGATACGGCACGGGTGCCACCGCGCGCCCCAACTCCTCCAGGACCACGGCCGCTTCGCGGTGCGTGGCGCCCTGCCCGCCGCGGTCCTCGGGCACCAGGAGACCGGCGAGGCCCATGCTGTCGGCGAGGGTCTTCCACAGCTCGCGGTCGTGCGGCTGCTCCGACTCGGTGCGGGCGAGCACGTCGGCCGCGGCGCAGCGGTCGGCGAGCAGGGAGCGCACGGCGGAGCGCAGCGCCTCCTCTTCCTCGGTGTAGAGCAGATCACTCATCGGGCCAAGTCCTTCCAGGCGACGTCCTTGTCGGTGCGGGGTTCCGACGGCAGGCCGAGAACGCGCTCGGCGACGATGTTGAGCAGGACCTCGCTGGTCCCGCCCTCGATGCTGTTGCCCTTGGAGCGCAGGTAGCGGTAGCCCGCCTCGCGCCCGGTGAAGTCGACCTGGTCGGGCCGGCGCATCGTCCAGTCGTCGTACAACAGGCCCTCGTCGCCGAGGAGTTCCACCTCCAGGGCGCTGATCTCCTGGTTGAGGCGGGCGAAGCCGAGCTTCATGCCGGAGCCCTCGGGGCCCGGCTGGCCCGCGACGAGCTGCTGGCGAAGGCGGTCGCCGGTGAGCCGGGCGACCTCCGCCTCCACCCAGAGGGTGAGCAGGCGCTGGTGCAGGTCGTGGGTGCGCAGTTCGGGGCGTTCGCGCCAGGCCGCGGCGACGGGGCCGATCATGCCGCCCTCGCGGGGGATGCGCATGCCGCCGATGGAGACGCGCTCGTTCATGAGGGTGGTCTGCGCGACCTTCCAGCCGTCGCCGACCGCGCCGAGGCGGCGGCTGTCGGGGATGCGGACGCCGGTGAGGAAGACCTCGTTGAACTCGGCCTCGCCGGTGATCTGGCGCAGCGGCCGGACCTCGACGCCGGGGTCGGTCATGTCGCAGATGAAGTACGTGATGCCCCGGTGCTTGGGCACGTCCGGGTCGGTGCGGGCGATGAGGATGCCCCAGCGGGCGACATGCGCGCTGGACGTCCACACCTTCTGCCCGTCCACGTTCCAGCTCTCGCCGTCGCGGACGGCGCGGGTGCCGAGCGCCGCGAGGTCGGATCCGGCGCCGGGTTCGCTGAACAGCTGGCACCACACCTCCTCGCCGACCCACAGCGGCCGCAGGAAGCGGCGCTTCTGCTCGTCCGTGCCGAAGCCGAGGATGGTGGGCGCGGCCATGCCGAGGCCGATGCCGATGCGGCGCGGGTCGTTGTCGGGCGCGCCCGCGGCCTCCAACTCGGCGTCCACCACGGCCTGCAGGGTGCGCGGGGCGCCCAGGCCGCCGAGGCCTTCGGGGTAGTGCACCCAGGCGAGTCCGGCGTCGAAGCGGGCCTTCAGGAAGTCGGTGCGGTCCGTGGTCGCCGGGGGGTGCGCGGCGAGCAGGTCCTGGGTGCGGCGGCGGAGTTCGGCTGCGTCGGTCATGCGGTGGCCTCCTCGGGGAGGGCGGGCAGCACGGTCACACGGCCGGTGGTGGTGCCGTCGGCGACGCGCTGGACGGCCGCCGCGGCCCGGCCGAGGGGCACGCGCTCGCTCACCAGCGGTTTGACGGCGCCCTTCGCGGCCAGCTCGGTGAGGCGCTCGTGGCAGTCCAGGACGGCACGCGGGTCCTTGGTGTTGTACAGGCCCCAGTGCAGTCCGACGATCGAGTAGTTCTTCACCAGGGCGTGGTTGAGGGCGGGCGTCGGGATGGCGCCGCTCGCGAAGCCGACGACGAGGATCCGGCCCTCGAAGGCCACGCACTTGGCGGACTTGGCGTAGGCGTCGCCGCCGACCGGGTCGTACACGACGTCGGCGCCACGGCCGCCGGTGGCCTCCTTCACGGCGCCCACGATGTCGTCCGCGCGCCGGTCGATCACCAGGTCACAGCCGAGCCCGCGCGCGACCTCGGCCTTGTCCGGGCCGCCGACGACGCCGATGACGCGGGCGCCCGCCGCCTTGCCGAGCTGCACGGCGGCGCTGCCGACACCGCCCGCGGCCGCGTGCACGAGCAGCGTCTCGCCCTCCTTGAGGTGCGCGCGCCGGTGCAGGCCGAACCAGCCGGTCTGGTAGCCGATGTGCAGCGCGGCGGCCTCCGCGTCGTCGAGGGCGTCCGGCGCGGGCAGCAGGGCGGCGGCGTCCGCGACGGCGTACTCGGCGAGGCCGCCGTGCGGCAGCGCCGGGTTGGCGATGACGCGCCGCCCGTCCTCGGTCTCGCCGCAGATCTCCACGCCCGGCGTGAACGGCAGCGGCGGGGTGATCTGGTACTGCCCCCGGCACAGCAGCGCGTCCGGGAAGTTGATGTTCGCGGCGCGGACCTTCAGGAGCACCTGCCCGTCGCCGGGCACGGGCCGCTCCGCCTCTTCGAGCCGCATCACCTCGCCCGGCTCGCCGTTGCGGTGTACGTGCCATGCGCGCATGCGGGGCCTCCACGCTGTAGTCGACCGTGCTCCAGACGCATACTAAGCGGTCGCTTGCCCTCAAGGGAACAGCGCGGCGGCCCGCACCGGCGGCTACTCCTCGTTGCCGCCCTTGCCTCCCTTCGCGGCGGGCCGCGCCCGTACGTGCATGCGCTCCCCCTGCGGCCCGAAGAGGCTCAGGAACTCCACCGGGCCCTCCCCGGTGGACCCGAACCAGTGCGGCACCCGCGTGTCGAACTCCGCCGCCTCGCCGGGCCCGAGCACCACGTCGTGCTCGGCGAGCACGAGGCGCAGCCGCCCCGAGAGCACGTACAGCCACTCGTAGCCCTCGTGGGTCCGCGGGTCGGCCTGGACGGAGCGCGCGGGCTCGATGACCTTGTACGCCTGGAGCCCGCCGGGCTGTCGGGTCAGCGGCACCATCGTCCGCCCGTGCCGCACGATCGGCTTGGCCCGCACCCGCGGGTCGCCCACCGGCGGGGCGCCGACGAGTTCGTCGAGGGGCACCTGGTGCGCCCGGGCGATCGGCAGGAGCAGTTCGAGGCTCGGCCTGCGACCGCCCGACTCCAGGCGGGACAGGGTGCTGACGGAGATGCCGGTGGCCTCGGAGAGCCCGGCGAGGGTGGCACCGCGCTCCTTGCGGATCTTGCGAAGGCGGGGGCCGACGGCGGTGAGGACCTTGTCGGTGTCGTCACCGGAGTCGGGGACGAGGCCGGAGCCGTGCGGATCGGGGACCAGGTCGGAGCCGTGCGGATCGGGGGCAGGGGCGGAGTCGTGCGGGTCGGTGGCGTCGGACTTCTTTGCGCTTCCCATGCCCTCATTGCAGAATCAGCAAGCCGATATGTCAATCCAGCACCATCGCCCTGCTCCGCTCCCCTCCGCCCCGCCCTGTCCTGCCCTGTCCTGCCCTGTCCTGCCCTCTGGAGGTTTGCGGGCCATCGCGCTATCGATGCGTCCATGACGAGTGACGGCACCCGGCGGAACGACACCGGCGAGACAGCCACCGACGGCGCCCCGACACCCTCGCCTCGTGGCCTCCCGGCCCCTCCCCCGCCCGGCGCGAGCGCCCTGCCGCCCGGCACCTTCGACGGCACCGTCGTCCTGGTCACCGGCGGCGGCAGCGGCCTGGGCCTCGCCATCGCGGCCGAGTTCGCCCGGCTCGGAGCGGACTTGGTGATCGCGAGCCGGAGCGCGCCCCGGCTCGCGGCGGCCCGTGCGGAACTGGCCGCGCTCGGTGGACGGGTGGCGACGGCGGTGTGCGACATCCGCGACCCGGACCGGGTCACCGCCGCGTTCGAGGCCGCCGAGGCCGCGTACGGCCTGCCCGGCGTGCTGGTGAACAACGCGGCGGCGAACTTCCCCGTGCCCGCGGAGGAGATGTCCCCCAACGCCTGGCGCGCGGTCCTGGACGCGACGCTCACCGGCACGTTCTTCATGACGCGGGAGTTCGCCCGCCGCCACCTCGCGGCGGACGCGCCCGGCTCCGTCATCAACATCGGCGCGTCCTATGCCTGGACGGGCGGCCCCGGCTTCGCGCACAGCGCGGCGGCGAAGGCGGGGGTGCGGAGCCTGGTCGAGACGCTGGCGGTGGAGTGGGGACCGTACGGCATCCAGGTCAACGGCCTGGTGCCGGGGTTGATGCCCCACGAGGACATGACGCGGGACATCCGTGCCGCCCTCACCGGCACGGACACTTCTGCCGCCGCGTCGCCGCTGGCCACCCGACAACCCGCCCTCCGCGTGGGCGCCCCGCGCGAACTCGGCTGGGCGGCGACGTTCCTTGCCTCCCCCTACGCCCGCTTCATCACCGGCCACACCCTGGTGGTCGACGGCGCGAACTGGCAGCGCCGGTCTCTGGTGAATCCGCCGGTGGTGCCGCTGCGGGAGCAACTGGGCCGCGACACACACCCCCCGGCCCGCTGACGCCACCGACGCGACAAGTCCTTCTTCCCGCCCGCCTCGCGAACGAGCATGCCACCCGTGCGCGCGGCCCGGCCACGGCAGCGGAGAGCACGCTGCGCCGCAAGGGGCGCCTTGAGCGCCGCCGCGGGAGCCGTGGAGGGCCCTCGACTGGGGCTTACGCACGCCAAGCGCCTCTGGACGCGCCTTTCCAAACTCGGCGGAGCGGAGAAAAGTTTCCCGGGGAGGCCACCGCCGGCAGCCGTTCTTGCGGACAGCCGATGACGGGGCCGGACTCCAGATCTTGCCCAATGGAAGGTGTGGACCATGGCGCAAGGCACCGCGAGCACGATGAGGGCACTCTCTGCCCGAGTCCGACTCCACCCCCAGAATTCTGAGTGAACTTCGGCAACGTCAGTACCGGCGGGGTGAATTCACCCCTCGCCCAGGCCTGCTCACTCGCGGCACATCCATAAACCCCGCCCCTCGCCTTGTTCATGGAGTCCGCTGGATTCGTATCGACCGTGCATACTCTGGCCCCCGGCGACAAGGAAATGCCCGATGAGTCTTCTTCCCCGCGACCACCCCCACAGCACAGGACCGACAGATCTGTCCGATCCCCCCGATGGACGGGAAGCACTCCCCCGCACTGTGGACGACCCCCCACGTCACGTCGCCTTCATTGTGGACGGAAATCGTCGTTGGGCACGCGCCCATGGCCATCCCATAGAGCTGGGTCACCGAAAAGGCGCGGACAACGTCCGCCGGGCCGTTCACTGGTGTGAGGCCGTGGGCATAGAGACCACTACCTGGTGGCTGCTCTCGACGGACAACCTCAACCGCACTTCGGTCGAGCTCCATAAACTCCTGGACATCATCTCCGAACTGACCCACCATCTGGCGGCGACCGGGCACTGGAGAATGCGTCACCTCGGGGATCCCCGGCTGCTCCCCCCTTCCCTGGCAACGGCGCTGAGTGAGGCGGAGACCAGCACCCGTCACAATCAGGGCCCTCAGATCAACTTCGCGGTCGGTTACAGCGGCAGGGAGGACATCCTCGCCGCAGCGCGCCGCATCGCCCACCAGGCGGTCGAGTCCACCGCCTTCTCGGTGTCCGAGAGGTCGTTCGCCCAGGCCCTGTCCACCAGCGGGTTGCCCGATCCGGACCTGGTCATCCGCAGTTCCGGTGAACAACGACTGTCCGGATTCATGCTCTGGCAGGCAGCGCTCTCCGAACTCTATTTCTGCCCTGTCCTGTGGCCCGACTTCACCCGGTCGGATCTCGACCGCGCCCTGGCCTTCTACGCCAACCGTCAGCGGCGTTTCGGAAGGTAGAGCAGGTAGAGAAAGTCGAGAAAGTGGAGAAAGTCGAGCAGGAAGGAATTGCACCATGTCTCAGAGTCCCCTCGTGTTCCCCGCCCTCAAGGCGACGGACGACATCGTCGACTCCTACCACTCACTCAAGCCCTGGCTGCTCACCCACCTGGTGAAGGGACGTGAGACATACCCCGCCCACCCGCAGACCCGCCAACTGGAAACCTCCGTGCTCGCCTGGGCAATGGACCTCGGGATGAGCGAGGACCACATCAAGATAACGGCCGAGGCAACTCCCGGGCATCTGGTGGGGCTCTTCGCCCCGAAAGCCCCTTGGGGTGTTCTGCTCCCCCTGGCCAAGCTGCAGATGATCCTGTTCTGGCTGAACACCGTGGACCTCGGCAGTGACCGACCGGTCGGCCGGCTGGTGGAACCGGTGCGAGAGACCCTGGAGAGCGGGCATTCACCTGCTGACGGGCCGCACATTCTCAGGCCGTTGGCCAGTCTCCGCGACGACATGGTCGCGGCGGGAGGAACGGACCTGATACCCGGCTTCACGGAACTGCTGCTCGGATTTCTGCACGAGTACACGGCTCGACAGGCGTGGGAGAACGGGGAGCCTCTCCCGAGTCTGGACCAGTACTTGAGGCACAGGACCCGCACGGCAGGGATCGTTCTCGGCATGTGGCTCCAGCGACTTCAACCGGGCCTCATCGGGCCGGGTGAAAAGCTTCCAGAACCACTGCTTCAGCTCATGAAACAGGGAAGCCTCCTCGTCGGTCTCGACAATGACCTGCACAGCTGCCATGTGGCCGCCGAATCAGGAGAGAAGTTCGGCCTCATCGGTGTCATCCGCCAGGAGTACGGAATTCCTGTGGACATGGCCTTCTCCTGTGCGCTCGCTCTCAACGCGGCACTGCGCTACGAGAACGCCAACACCGCTGCCTCGATCTGTGCGGACACCTCCCTGCCGGTCAGGGTCAGGAAGCACGCCCGGGCCATCTTCCACTGGGTCGACTCCGTCTACACCTGGTCGCTTGAGACGCCCCGCTACGGGTTGCGGAGCGCCGATGCCCAAGGAGTCGCGCCTTGCTCCTACCCGAACGGGAAGGGGCAGGCATGACGAACGTGCGCTCGGTCCCCCTCGCCCCCAGGGCACTGCCCCTCGTCGGTCATCTGATTCCGCTGACGCGAAATCCGCTGGGGTTCCTCAACTCCCTCCCCGCCCACGGGGAACTCGTCCGCATCCAGCTCGGCCCCTTCCCTCTGGTGGTGATCTGTGATCCGGAACTGACCCGCCATGCCCTGATCGACGACCGCGTCTTCGACAAGGGCGGCCCGATCTTCGACCGGGTACGGGAAGTCGTGGGCGATCACGGTCTGGCCAGTTGTCCGTACAGCGCGCATCGGCGGCTGCGCAGGCTGGCCCAACCCGCCTTCCATCCGGCACGGCTCCCCGGCTACGCGCAGGCCATGAGCGCCTGCATCGGGGAGGCGACCGCTTCCTGGCGTTCCGGGCAAGTCCTGGACGTACCCACCGAGATGATGACCATCACGTCCAAGATCACGGCCACCACCCTGTTCTCCGGTGCGCTGCCTCCAGGCGAACTCGGCCCGGTCCTCGACGACGTGAAGACCTTCTTCGACGGCTTCTACCGGCGCATGCTCATGATCCCCCCGCTGGACCGGCTCCCCACCCCGGGCAACCGCTCCCACGAACGCGCACGCACCCGCTTGCGCTCCGCCTTCGACCAGATCATCGCCCGGCGCCGCACGGAGCACGTCGACCACGACGACCTGCTGTCGGCCCTGATCGCTGCCCGTGACCCCGAGGACAACCGTAGCGGCATGAGCGACACGGAGATCAGCGACACGATCGTCACCTTCTTCCTCGCCGGCACGGAGACCACGGCCGCCCTCCTGGCCTGGGCGCTGGACCTGCTGGCCCGGCACCCCAGGATCGAGCAGCGGCTGCACGCCGAGGTCGATGCCGTCCTGGACGGAGCCGGCGCCACCCACGCCGACCTACCACGCCTGGAACTGACTCACCGCGTCATCACCGAAACCCTCCGGCTCCGCCCGCCGGGCTGGATCTTCACGCGCACGGTCACCGCCGACACCCGCCTGGGCGGGTACCTGCTGCCCGCCGGGAGCAACGTCGTCTACAGCCCGTACCTCATCCAGCACCGGCCGGACCTCTACGACAACCCCGAGACGTTCGACCCCGACCGTTGGGATCCACAGCGTCCCCAGCCACCCCGCAACGCCCTCCTCCCCTTCGCGGTCGGCGCCCGCAAGTGCATCGGCGACACCTTCGGCATGACGGAGTCCGTGCTCGCCCTCGCGACCATCGCCGCCCGGTGGCGACTGGAGCACCTCCCCGGCCAACAGGTCCGCCCCGCCCTGGGGTTGGCGTTGAGGCCCCGCAAGCTGCACATGCGGGCAACATCTCGCACCGAGGCTCGTTGCGGCCGGGCGCCCCTCACTTCCCGTCGAACTCCCCAGCCCGCCCCGCCGCCTTCGCCGCGAACCCCTCCCGCACGTCCTCCGACGTCAAGGTGACCGCCGCGTTCATCGCCACGCGGTCGAGCGCCCGGCCGAGGCCCGCGTCCGCGTAGGCGTCGATGTCCCGTTTGACGCCGCGTACGGCGAGGGGCGCGTTCGCGGCGATCTCGGCGGCCACGTCCCGCGCGGTCGACTCCAGGTCGGCGCCGGGCACGACGAGTTGGGCGAGGTGGAGGCGGGCCGCGGTGGCGGCGTCGATGCGGCGCCCGGTGAGGGCCAGGTACTTGGCCCAGCCCGCGCCCGCCTCCCGGGCGACGCGCAGATCCCCGCCCGCGTCGACGGTGACGCCGAGCTGGGCCTCGGGCAGCGCGAACACCGCGTCGTCGGCGGCGATCCGGATGTCCGCCATGAGGGCGAGCTCGAAGCCGAAGCCCAGGCAGTAGCCCTGCACGGCGGCGACGACGGGCTGCGGCAGGCCCGCGAAGGCCCGGAAGCGCTCGTGCGCCCAGCGGATGCCCTCGTAGTAGTTGCCGGTGCGCTCCGCGGCCGAGCGGCCGGTGATGGCGCCGCCCGGCGCGGTGATGTCGATGCCCGCGCAGAACGCCCGGCCCTCGGCCCGCAGCAGGACCGCGCGGATCGAGTCGTCGAAGCGGATGCGGTCGGCGTACAGGCCGAGTTGACGGGTGGACTCCCAGCTCCAGGCGTTGAGCCGGGCGGGGCGGCAGAGGGTGAGGACGCCGACGCCGTCCTCGACGTCGAGGCGCAGCCGCCGCCCCGCGCCCTCCGGGATGTCCGTGCTGACGGTGTCGATCACCGGTCCGACCCTCTTCCCGTGCCGACGGTACGTATCTGACGTACCGTCAGCCTACGGGCGGCGGCTCAGCGGCTGAAGACCTCGAACGCCACGGCGGGCTTCCCGCCGAAGCGGGGCGCGAGCTGCTCGGCGACGCCGCTGAGGAAGGTGCGGCAGTACTTCTCGGGGTCCTCGTCGGTGAGGACCTCGATGTACGCGCGGTGTTCGAGCAGGGACTGGACGGCCCGCTCCAGGCCCGGTGTCGCGTCCACCGCGTGGGTCGGCGCGTTGGTGCCGGCGACGGCGACCCAGCGCACGCCGTTCCACGGTTCGAGGCCCTGCTCGGTCAGCTCGGGGAAGATCCAGCGGTTGCCCGCGTCGGACGCGGCGTCCAGGGTGGCCCGGCCGACGGCGACGTGGTCGGGGGTGTTCCAGGCGACGCCGCCCCAGGTGTCGCGGTGGTTGAGGGTGATGACGAGCTCGGGCCTGTGCCTGCGGATGGCGGCGGCGATGTCGCGGCGCAGCGCCGTGCCGTACTCGATCACCCCGTCCTTGTGGTCGAGGAACTCGACGGTGTCCACGCCGACGACGGCGGCGCTTGCCCGCTGCTCCCGCTCCCGCAACGGCGCCGCCTCGGCGGGCGCGAGGGTGTCGATGCCGGCCTCGCCGCGCGTCGCGAGCACGTACACCACCTCGCGCCCGGCGTCGGTCCACGCGGCGATCGCGCCGGCGCAGCCGTACTCCAGGTCGTCCGGGTGGGCGACGACGGCGAGGGCCCGCTGCCAGTCCTCGGGCATGGGGGCGAGCTGCGTGGGCTCGGCGGCCCTGTTCTGCTGGTCGGTCATGGCCGCAGCCTAACCGTGCGCGCCGAGCACCACGAGGTCACATCCCCAGGTCAGAGTGCGCCCCTCGCCACATCGGAGTGCGCCCTTCGCGGGTCAGAGTTCGCCGCGCACCAGGCCGATGAGCCGGTCGAGGACCCGCGGCCCGCTCACCCGCAGGCCGTCGTGCTCGTACTCGTCCGTGACCCAGGTGCGCAGCCCCCGGATCGTGCGGGCGGTGTCCAGGGAGTGCTCGGTGTCGACGAACATGTCGTCGTGGTAGACGGCCGCGGCCACCGGCACCTCGTTCTCAGCGAGGCGTGAACGGTCGTACAGCGCGGGCCAGTCGACGCGGTCGGCGAGGAGGTCGGCCGTCTCGCGCAGCGGGCGCAGGGCGGGGTCGGAGTCGAACATCCAGCGCTGCACCGCCTCGCCGGTGAACAGCGGCGGGGCGCCGTCCGCGAGGCTCTTGCCCGCCTCGAAGCGCGGGAAATCGGCCCGCACCCGCTCCGCGGACCAGGCGGTGGGCCGCCCGCCCTGGGCGTAACAGGCCTCGTGCAGCAGGGCGTACAGCGGTGCTCCGGCGTACGACAGGATGCCCTGGACGGCTTCCTGGAAGGCGTCCGACAGGGCGTGGCCCGCCGGGGTGCGCACGAAGGCGTCCTCCAGGAGGTAGTGCAGCCGGTGGGTGCCGTCGCCGGTGCCGAGCAGGATGCCGAGGGACTGGAAGGCCTCGGTGGTGAACCGGTAGCCGCCGGGCAGGACGGGCTCGTGCTCGGCCACGTACTCGGCGACGCGGCGGGCCCGCTCGGCGTCCTGGGGGTAACGTGCGTAGTGCGCGAGGGACTTGCGCTCCATGCGCGGGTACGCGGCGCGGTACACGTCGTCGGCGTGGCCGTCGAGGGTCGGCAGGCCGCCGGTGATCAGGGCCGCCGCGAGGCCCTCGGGCGCGGCCGACAGGTAGTGCGTGGCGCAGAAGCCGCCGAAGCTCTGGCCGAGGACCGTCCAGGGCGCGCCGCCGGTGACCTCGGTCCGGATCGCCTCGCAGTCGCGCACGATCGCGTCGGCGCGGAAGTGCGCCAGGTAGTCGGCCTGTTCGCGCGGCCCGCCGCGCAGCGGCAGCGTCTGCCGGTTGGCGGGGGTGGAGCTGCCGGTGCCGCGCTGGTCGAGCAGCAGCACGCGGTAGTCGCGCAGGGCGCGGCCGAGCCACGCCTGCTTGCCGCTGAACCGGTTGGCTCCGAAGCCGGGACCGCCCTGGAGGTAGACCAGCCACGGCAGCTCCGCGCCCTCGCGCCCCGCCGCGACACACTCCCGGGCGAACAACTCGATCCGCTCACCACCGGGCACATCGTGGTCCAGCGGCACACTGAACCGCCGGTCGGTGAGCACGACTCCGGGCTGACGGTACGACTGACTCAACACAACTCCCTCAGATTTCAACGTTCCGGCAACCATGTCAGCCCGTCCGGCGTTTGAGGACGAGCCCTTAAGGCGATCACTTCAGCCCGTCCCACGCGGAGGGTCAAGGGGAGGACCAAGGCAAGGGCACCCCTCTCCCCAAGGCGCCCCCGCCAGATTACGCTGCTGGGGGAAAGCACCGATGATCGACAAGGAGGACCCAGCGTTGCGCGTCGCCCTCTTCCTGACGTGTGTCAATGACACGCTGTATCCCGGCACGGGCCGCGCCGTGGTGAAACTCCTGGCCAGACTGGGTGTGGACGTGGACTTCCCGGCGGCCCAGACCTGTTGCGGGCAGGCCCACTACAACACCGGGTACCGGCACCAGGCCGAGCCGCTGGCCCGACATTTCTCCGATGTCTTCGGGGAGTACGACGCCATCGTGACGCCGTCCGGATCGTGCGGGTCGATGGTGCGGGAGCTGTATCCGCGCATGGGCGAGCGGGCGCGCGCCGAGGGCAGGGGCGACGGGCTCGCCCGCACCCTGGCGCCCGTGGTGTCGAAGACGTACGAGCTGACCGAGTTCCTGGTGGACGTGCTCGGCGTGACCGACGTGGGCGCGTACTACCCGCACACAGTGACGTACCACCCGACCTGTCACGGCCTGCGCTCCCTCGGCCTCGGCGACCGGCCGACGCGGCTGCTCGCGGCCGTCGAGGGACTCGACCTCGTGGAGCTGCCGGGCGCGCGGGAGTGCTGCGGCTTCGGCGGTACGTTCGCGGTGAAGAACTCCGACGTGTCGGCGGCGATGGGCACGGACAAGGTGCGGGCCGCCGAGTCGACGGGCGCGGAGGTGCTGTGCGCGGCGGACAACTCCTGCCTGATGCACATCGGCGGCACGATGGCGCGGCTGCGCACGGCGATGCGGCCGGTGCACCTCGCCGAGATCCTGGCGAGCACGGAGAAGGAGCCCTGGTCATGAGCGGCACGTATCTCGGGATGCCGGCCTTCCCCGCGGCGGCGCGCGAGGCCGTGGGCGACACGACACTGCGGGCCAATCTGCGCCACGCCACCCACACCATCCGCGACAAACGCGCGAAGGCCGTCGCGGAACTCGACGACTGGGCGCGGCTGCGCGAGGCCGGACGGCAGATCAAGGACCACACGCTGCGCCACCTCGGCGACCATCTGCTGCGCCTGGAGGAGACCGTGACGGCGGCGGGCGGCACCGTGCACTGGGCCGCCGACGCGGACGAGGCCAACCGCATCGTCACCGATCTGGTCCGGGCCACCGGCGAGCGCGAGGTGGTCAAGGTCAAGTCGATGGCCACGCAGGAGATCGGCCTCAACGAAGCCCTGGAGGCCGCGGGCATCCGCGCCTACGAGACCGACCTCGCCGAACTCATCGTGCAGCTCGGCGAGGACCGCCCCTCGCACATCCTCGTGCCCGCCATCCACCGCAACCGCGGCGAGATCCGCGACATCTTCGCGCGGGAGATGGCGCGGTGGGGCCGCCCCGCCCCGGACGGCCTGACGGACTCACCCGCCGAGCTGGCCGAGGCCGCCCGGCTGCACCTGCGCGAGAAGTTCCTGCGCGCCAAGGTCGGTGTGTCGGGGGCGAACTTCATGGTCGCCGAGACCGGCACGATGGTGGTCGTGGAGTCCGAGGGCAACGGGCGGATGTGCCTGACGCTGCCCGAGACGCTGATCTCCGTGGTCGGCATCGAGAAGGTCGTGCCGACGTGGCGGGACCTGGAGGTGTTCCTGCAGACCCTGCCGCGCTCCTCGACCGCCGAGCGCATGAACCCGTACACGTCGATGTGGACCGGCACCACGGACGGCGACGGGCCGGCCGCCTTCCACCTGGTCCTCCTCGACAACGGCCGCACCGACACCCTCGCCGACGACGTCGGCCGCCAGGCCCTGCGCTGCATCCGCTGCTCGGCCTGCCTGAACGTCTGCCCCGTCTACGAACGGGCCGGAGGACACGCGTACGGCTCGGTCTACCCGGGCCCCATCGGCGCCATCCTCAGCCCCCAACTGCGCGGCACCGCCAGCGAGATCGACGCCTCGCTCCCCTACGCCTCCAGCCTCTGCGGCGCCTGCTACGAGGTGTGCCCGGTCGCCATCGACATCCCCGAAGTCCTGGTGCACCTGCGTGAACGCGTCGTCCAGGGCGGCGAGTTCACCCGCCACGGCGCGAAGACGACCCTGAGGCCCGCCCGCGGCCACGCGGCCGAGCGGGCCGCGATGCGCGCGGCGGGCATGGTGTTCGCCCGGCCCGGACTGCTGCGGGCCGGGCAGCGCCTCGCCGCCCGCACCCGCCGCCTGCACCCCCGGACGCTGCCGGGGCCCGGCCGGGCGTGGAGCGCGACCCGGGACCTGCCGACGGTGCCCGAGGAGTCGTTCCGCGACTGGTGGCAGCGCACCCAGGGACGTAGGGGTACGGCGGGAGCCGCGGAGGCGTCCGGCGAGGGACGTACCGGGGACGGGGAGGCGGGCGCATGAGTGCCAAGGACATCATCCTGGGGCGGATCGGCCGGGCGCTCGGGCCGGTCCCCGACGAGCCGTACGACACGGCCGTCGACCGGGACTACGCCCACGAGCACGGCGGGCGCACCACCGAGCAGACCGTCGACCTGCTCGCCGAGAACCTCGCCGACTACCGGGCGATCGTCCACCGCACGGACCGCGAGGAACTGCCGCTGCTGCTGATGCGGCTGCTCGCAGCGAGCGGCGCCCGGAACATCCTCGTGCCGCCCGCTTTGCCGCCGTGGTGGCTGGCCGCCGCCGACCCCGTCCGCATCCACGACCGGGCCGCGTGCACCACCGCCCGGCTCGACCAGGCCGACGCCGTCGTCACCGGCTGCGCGGTCGCGATCGCCGAGACCGGCACCCTCGTCCTCGACGGCTCCCCCGACCAGGGGCGCCGCCGCATCACCCTGATCCCCGACCACCACATCTGCGTCGTCCGCGTACCCGACCAGGTCGTCTCCTCCGTCCCGCAGGCCCTGCGGCGGCTCGACCCCGGGCGCCCCCTCACCTGGATCTCCGGGCCGTCCGCGACCAGCGACATCGAACTCGACCGCGTCGAGGGCGTGCACGGGCCGCGCACCCTGGAGGTGGTCCTGGTGACCGGGAGCCCCGAGGAGTGCGCCTGAGCGGTCGCCGAGCGTGTGCGGGGTGGAACACGCACGGTTAGCGTGAGGGAATGATCCGGTTCGAGCAGGTGACCAAGCGTTACCCGGACGGCACGACGGCCGTGGACGACCTCTCCTTCGAGGTCGCCGAGGGAGAGCTGGTCACGCTCGTCGGTCCTTCAGGCTGCGGCAAGACCACCACGATGATGATGGTGAACCGGCTGATCGAGCCGACCTCCGGCCGCATCTACGTCAACGGCGAGGACATCGCGGCCGTCGACCCCGTACGGCTGCGGCGCCGCATCGGCTACGTCATCCAGCAGGTCGGCCTGTTCCCGCACCGCACCGTCCTCGACAACACCGCCACCGTGCCCGCCCTCGTGGGCTGGAAGCGGGCCAGGGCGCGGGCCCGCGCCGCCGAACTCCTCGACCTCGTCGGCCTCGACCCGAAGACGTACGGACCGCGCTACCCCGAGCAGCTCTCCGGCGGCCAGCGCCAGCGCGTCGGCGTGGCCCGCGCGCTCGCCGCCGACCCGCCGGTGCTCCTGATGGACGAGCCGTTCGGCGCGGTCGACCCGGTGGTCCGCGAGCGGTTGCAGAACGAGTTCCTGAACCTCCAGCGGACCGTGCGCAAGACCGTCCTGATGGTCACGCACGACATCGAGGAGGCCGTCCGGCTCGGGGACCGGGTCGCCGTGTACGGGCAAGGCCGCATCGAGCAGTTCGACACGCCCGGCGCCGTGCTCGGCACGCCCGCGACGCCTTACGTGGCCCGGTTCGTGGGCGCCGACCGGGGCCTCAAACGGCTCTCCGTCACCGAGATCGAGGTGGACGACCTGGAACAGCCGCCCGTCGCCCGCCTGGAGGAGCCCGCCGCGCAGGCCGCGACCCGGCTCCGCAGGGACGACGCCCGCTGGGCGATGGTCCTGAACGCCGACGGCGACCTCCACGGCTGGGTCGGCGTCGACGAGGTCGCCCTCGCCGGGGACGACGCCACCGTCGGCGACCTGGCCCACCGCATGAACGCCTGGGTGCCCGTCGGCGCGCCCCTGAAGCAGGCGTTCGGCGTGATGCTCCAGCACGACGCGGGCTGGGTCGCCGTCGTGGACGGCGCCCGCTTCGTCGGCGTCCTCACCCCGGCGAAGCTGCACGAGGCGCTGCGGCGCTCAGTGGACGCGGATGCCCACGGCGTGGGGCGGGGGGACGTGGAGTTCGACTCGGTCGCCGACGCGTAGGGCTGCTCACAGCAGCTTCTTGTTCTCCAGGTACTTCTTCGCCACGTCCTCCGGCAGGCGGCGCCAGCTGTCCACCTGTCTGTTGAGGTCCGCCAGGTCCGCCGTCGTCAGGACCGTGTTGAGCCGGGCGAGGGCTCGGGAGACGCCCTTGCTTCCCGCGCGGGAGCGGTTGACGACCGGGACGATGTAGTCGGCGTTCTGGAGGTGCTTGTCGTCGGCCAGGAGGACCAGGCCGAACTCGTCGAGTGTGGCGTCCGTCGTGGTGGTGAGGACCATCTGGTCCTGGCCGCTCTGGACGGCCTTCTTGGCCTGGGTGGTGCCGACGCCCTTGGGGTCGACGCCGGTGATGTCGATGCCGTAGACCTTCTTCAGGCCCGGTTCGCAGTAGGGGCGCTGTACGCATTCGTCGCCCGCGGCGAGCCTGACCCTCAGGCCGGACTTGCCGAGGTCGCTGAGGGACTTGAGGCGGTGCTGGCGCGCGTACGCCGCGGTGACGGCGAACGCGTTCTGGTCCACGGCCCTGCCCGGGTCGAGGACGGTCAGGCCGCGCGGCACGGCCAGCTTCCGCAGGGCCTTCATGGTGGTGTCGAGGTCGGGCGAGCCGACGGGTTTCGCGTCGGCGCCGTTGACCTTGGCGTTGAGCCAGTCGGCGAACGTGGCCGCGTACTCGGGCACGACGTCGATCTGGCCGGACTCCAGGGCGGGTTCGTACAGCTCGCGGTTGGCGACGGACAGGATCTCCGTGTCGTATCCGGCCTTGTCGAGGAGCAGCGCGTACATCTGCGCGAGCAGGTCGCTCTCCGTGAATCCGGCGGAGCCGACGACGAGGTGCTTGCTGTCGCCGGGCGGCGCGGTGACCTTGTCCTGGGTCTCCAGGGAGGGGCCCGAGTCGCAGCCGGCGGCGAGCAGCGCGGCGGCCGCGACCAGCACGCCGCACCGGGTGCGCCCGTTCCTCCACCACACCGTGCGCGTCACCCCGCTCACCCCTTCCCCGTCTTCCGCGCCCACCCGGGCGCCAGCCGCTCGACGGCCTCGAAGACGCCCTCGACCAGGAGGGCGAACACGGCGACGAGCACCGCGCCCGCCACCACCTGTGGCGTGCTGGCCAGGTTGAAGCCCGCCGTGATGATGCGGCCGAGCCCGCCGCCGCCCGCGAGCGCGGCGATGGTCGCGGTGGCGACGAGCTGGACGGCGGCGATGCGTACGCCGCTCATGATCAGGGGAAGGGCGAGCGGCGCCTCGACCCGCCAGAGCATCTGCCGTCCTGTCATGCCCATGCCGCGCGCGGCCTGGACGACGCTGCGGTCGACGCCGCGCATGCCGACGTAGGCGTTGGTGAGCAGCGGCGGCACGGCGAACAGGACGAGGGCGACGACGGTGGGGCCCTCGCCCCACTTGCCGAGCGGGGTGAGGAGGAGCAGGACGAGGACCGCGAAGGTCGGTACGGCGCGCCCGACGTTGGAGATGTTCACGGCGAGCGCGCCGCCCCTGCCGAGGTGGCCGAGGACGAGGGCGACGGGCAGGGCGATGAGGCAGCTGATCAGCAGGCAGACGACGGTGAGGACGAGGTGCTGGGTGAGCCGGTGCCAGATGCCGTCGTCGCCCGCCCAGTGCGCGGAGTCGGTGAGCCAGTCCCAGGCGTCGGTGAGGGTGTTCATGCGCGGGCCGCCCTCGTCCAGGGCGTGAGGAGGCGCTGTACGCCGAGCAGCAGCAGGTCGGCGAGGACGGCGATGACCACGCAGAGCACGGAGGCGGTGAGGACCTGGGCCTTGAAGTAGGTGTTCATCCCGGAGTAGATGAGGTTGCCGAGTCCGCCGAAGCCGACGATCGCGCCGACGGTGACGAGGGAGACCGCCGAGACGGTGGCGATGCGCAGGCCGGCCATGGCGGCGGGCAGCGCGAGCGGCAGTTCGACGGTCAGGAGCAGGCGGATCGGGCCGTAGCCCATGCCGCGGGCGGCCTGGCGGGTGTCCTCCGGTACGGCGCGCAGGCCCGCGAGGATGTTCCGGACGAGCAGCGTCAGCGAGTACAGGACGAGCCCGGCGACGACCAGCGTGGAGGACAGGCCGTACACCGGCAGGAGCAGCGAGAACATCGCAAGGGACGGGATCGTGTAGAGGACCGTGGTGAGCGCGAGCACCGGTCCTGCGGCCAGGCCCCAGCGCCGGGAGACGACGGCCAGCGGCAGGGCGATGACGAGGGCGATCAGGACGGAGACCGCGGTGAGCTCCAGGTGCTGGAGCACGGCGTCGACCAGGATCTCGCGGCGGGTGCTCAGATACTCACCGCAGATCCACTCGTTGCGCGCGAGGCAGTCGTCCGGGGGCGCGGTCACCTGTCCATTCCAGCGGGCCGCGCCGGGGGCGGCATGTCCTGGTGGACCGTCCGGGGGCGGGGTGCCGCGCGGGCAGGGCAAGCGGTCCGTCGACGGCGACGTCGCTCAGCGCCGCAGGCCGACCGACCTCGGCGGCAGGCCGCTCCTACTCGTCCGCCGCCTTCGCGTACTCCTGCGCCATGCCTCCCGCGAAGTCGAACACCACGACGGGTTCCTCACCCACGACCCAGGCATCGTGTCCCGGCGGACAGACGAACACATCGCCCGGTCCGACTTCGGTCTCGCCGCCGTCGTCCATGCGCACGTGCATCCGCCCCTCGACGACATAGCCGTTGTGGTGAATCAGGCAGCTCGCGGTTCCCGCGATCGGCCCCACGGACTCGGACCAGCGCCAGCCGGGCTCGAAGGTGCCCACGGCGAAATCCAGACCGGTGAGATGGACGGCTTCGAGGTGACCGTGCGGGAAGTCACGCCGCTCATCAGGCTTTTCGACCGCCTTGACCTCGATCATGATGACTTCCTCCGCTCTGGTCAGGCCACACTCTCGGGCCGGTTGTCGCCGCGGCGGCTCCCCGACCGACGCCGTCACCGTCGACCGGCCCTTACACTCCATCGTCCGCCTGTCAACCTGGGGGCGCCACCTGGGGGACCGCCCCGCACGACTGATCCGGAACCGCTCGTCCTGGGAGGACCCGTGACCGTCGGACCCGCGACCGCTGAGACCGTCTACGAACCCGTGCCGTACTGGGCCAGGATCCCGCACGGGATCTGGCTCAAGGAGGCCACGTCCGTCGCCGTGGACTCCGAGGACCGGGTCTACGTCTTCAACCGCGGCAACATGCCCGTCCTCGTCCTCGACCGGGACGGGAACGTCGTCGACATGTGGGGCAACGACACCCCGTTCGCGGGGACCGAGTTGTTCGAGGACCCGTACGGCAACACGATGCCGCGCTGGAAGGGCTGCCGGTTCCTGCGCGCCCATGCCGTCACCGTCGACCACGAGGACCACCTGTGGTTCGTGGACGACGTCGGCAACCGCGTCACCAAGACCGACCGCAAGGGCAACACGCTTCTGACCCTCGGCACCGGCCGCCCGGCGCCCTTCCAGAGCGGCGAGCCCTTCAACCGCCCCACCGACGTGGCGATATCGCCCCGGACCGGCGACGTCTTCGTGTCCGACGGCTACGGCAACTCGCGCGTCCACCGCTACGACGCGGCGGGCAACCACCTGCTGTCCTGGGGCGGCCCGGGCACCGACGAGGGCCGGTTCAGCCTGCCGCACGGGCTCGCCCTGTTCGGCCCCGACGCGGTGATCGTCTGCGACCGCGAGAACCACCGCGTCCAGGTGTTCTCCCTCGACGGCGGGTTCCGCGCGTCCTGGCACGCCCACAAGGCGGTCGCCGTCTGCGCGGGCCGGGGCGCCGACACGAACGTGTACGTGGCCGAGCAGGGGCCGCCGCCGGTGCAGCGGGGCGTGCCGGGCCTCGGCCACAAGATCCAGATCTATGACCGCGCGGGGCGGCTCGTCACCCGGTTCGGCGCCGAACTGCCCGGCGAGGCCCCGGACCAGTTCAACTGGCTGCACAGCGTCGCGGTGGACTCCGAGGGCAGTGTGTATGCGGCGGAGGTGTCGTACGTGGAGGTCGGCAGCAAGCTGACGCCGCCTCGGGAGCTGGTGAGCCTGCGCAAGTGGCGGCGGGTACGGGGCTGAACGACCGTCGCCCGAACGCAAACAGACTGCAATTCTTGCGCTAATCTTGCGTTCATGACGCGACGACTTGCTCAGGTGGCGCAGAAGGTCGGGGTCAGCGAGGCCACGGTCAGCCGGGTGCTGAACAACAAGCCGGGGGTCTCGGAGGCCACCCGGCAGGCGGTCCTGTCCGCGCTCGACGTGCTCGGCTACGAACGGCCGACCCAGCTGCGCGGGGAGCGCGCCCGCCTGGTGGGGCTCGTCCTGCCGGAGCTGCAGAACCCGATCTTCCCGGCGTTCGCCGAGGTCATCGGCGGCTCCCTCGCCCAGCAGGGGCTCACCCCGGTGCTGTGCACGCAGACCAAGGGCGGCGTCTCGGAGGCGGACTACGTGGAACTGCTGCTCCAGCAGCAGGTGTCGGGCGTCGTCTTCGCGGGCGGCCTGTACGCGCAGGCCGACGCGCCGCACGACCACTACCAGCGGCTCGCCGCGCGCAACATCCCGGTGGTCCTGGTGAACGCGGCCATCGAGCACCTGGGCTTCCCCGCCGTGTCGTGCGACGACGCCGTGGCCGTCGAGCAGGCCTGGCGCCACCTGGTCTCGCTCGGCCACGAACGCATCGGCCTGGTGCTCGGCCCCGCCGACCACATGCCCTCGCAGCGCAAGCTGGCCGCGGCCCGCGCGCTGGCCGAGGCGGCGGGCGGGCGGCTGCCGGAGGAGCGGGTGGCGCGGGCGATGTTCTCGCTGGAGGGCGGCCAGGCCGCGGCGGCCCGGCTGCTCGACTCCGGGGTCACCGGCATCGTCTGCGCCAGCGACCCGCTCGCGCTCGGCGCCGTCCGGGCGGCCCGCCGCCGGGGTCTGGTGGTGCCGCGCGACGTGTCGGTGGTCGGCTTCGACGACTCGGCGTTCATGAACTGCACCGAGCCGCCGCTCACCACGGTCCGCCAGCCGATCGAGGCCATGGGGCGTGCGGCGGTCGAACTGCTCACTCTCCAGATCGCGGGCAGCGCGGTCCCGTCGGGGGAGCTGCTCTTCGAGCCGGAGCTGGTGGTGCGGGGCTCCACGGCACAGGTGGCGAGGGCGGCCGGCAGCGGCACGGGCGGTGCGTGACCGGCCGCGGCTCGGACGCCAACGGGAGACAACGCGCGGCAGTCGAATATTTTCAATTTTCGCGCGAGATATTGCGGCCTCGTGTCGGCGGTGCTTGAGTGAGCGCCGCCGCACAGCTCTCCGCTGTGGGCTTCCCCAGCTCCCGCCATGCCCTGCCCGCACGGGCGGTGGCGCTGCCCCAGAGGGGTCCACCGATGAGAAGCACCGGGATACGCCGACCACGCGTGAGCCGCACCCGCCGCACCCGCCGCACCACCACGGTCGCACTCGCCACCACGCTCGCCTTCACCGCGCTCGCCGCCTGCGGCACCAGCAGCAGCGACGACGGCGGTGACGGCGGCAACGCCGCGAACGCGGCCGACGCGGCCGCCCCGCTGGACCCGAGGACCAAGGTCACGCTCACCATCGACTGCATGCCGCCGGCCGCGGAGAAGGCCGAGCTCAAGCAGTGGAAGGAGGACGTGAAGGCATTCAACGCCACGTACCCGAACGTCACGATCAAGGGCAAGCAGACCGATCCGTGCCTGGAGCCGCCCCGGTTCACGGCGATGCTGAAGGCCAAGTCCCAGCCGGACGTGTTCTACACGTACTTCACCGACCTCCAGCAGGTCCTCGACAACGACGGCGCCACCGACATCAGCGCCTACGTCAACGACAAGTCGGTGCCCGCGCTCGGCGACATGGACCCCGACGTCCTGAACGTGCTGAAGAAGGACGGCAAGCTCTACGGCCTGCCCTACAGCAACTACACGATGGGCCTGCTGATCAACCGCCCGCTCTTCGAGAAGGCCGGCCTCGACCCCGACAAGCCGCCCACCACCTGGCCGCAGGTGCGGGCTGCGGCCAAGAAGATCGCCGCGCTCGGTGACGGCGTCGCCGGGTTCGGCGAGTACAGCGCGGGCAACAACGGCGGCTGGCACTTCACCGCCACGACCTACGGCCTCGGCGGCAGCATCGTCGACGCGGACGGCACCAAGGCAGCGTTCAACGACGCCACCGGCAAGCGGATCCTCGACAACCTCAAGGCCATGCGCTGGGACGACGACAGCATGGGCAAGACGCAGCTCCTGAAGTGGGGCGACCTGCAGAAGCAGATGGCGTCGGGGAAGCTCGGCATGTTCCTCGCCGCCCCCGACGACATCACGTACATGGTGCAGAACCTCGGCGCGAAGTACGCGGACTACGGGATGGCACCGATCCCCGGACAGCGCGCGACGCTGTTCGGCGGCAACGACTACATGATCAAGAAGGGCATCTCGGCCGACAAGGTCAAGGCCGCCGTCGCCTGGATCAACTTCAAGTTCCTCACCCCCGGCAAGGGCCAGTTCGACTGGGCCCGCACCAAGGCGGACGGTCTGCCCGTGGGCCTGCCGCAGCCCAACTTCTGGACCGGCGCGGCCAAGACCGCCGACGACAAGGCCCGCGCCACCAGCTCCACCATGCCCGTGGCGAACTTCAAGGCGTTCACCGCGAACCCCGTCCAGGGCAAGCCCGAGCCGCCCAAGGCGCAGGAGATCTACAAGGTCCTGGACACCGCCATGTCGGCCGTCCTCACCAACGAGGACGCCGACACGGGCAAGCTGCTCGACACCGCGGAGCGCCAGGTCGACCAGATCCTGGCGAACCAGTAGGGGGACACCGTGTCGGCCCCCACCCTGTCCGAACAGAAGGCCCCGCCGCCCGTCCCGAGCCCCGGCACCATCCGCTCCCCGCACCGACGCGCCGCGTTCCGGCAGGCGTTGAAGCGCAACCTCACCGCCCACGGCTTCCTCATCGGCGCCGTGCTCTGCTTCTCGTTCTTCTCCTGGTACCCGATGGTCAGGGAGTTCTTCCTGGCCTTCGAGAAGCGGGAGGACGGCGAGACCGTCTGGGCGGGATGGTCGAACTTCACGTACATCTTCAACGATCCCGCGTTCTGGCAGGCCTGGCGCAACACGCTCCTGTTCACCGGGCTCGCGCTGCTCCTCGGCTTCGTGGTGCCGTTCGTGGTCGCCCTGGTGCTCAATGAGTTCCGGCACGGCCGGGGTTATCTGCGGCTGCTCGTGTATCTGCCGGTGATGCTGCCGCCGGTCGCCTCGGTGCTGCTCTTCAAGTACTTCTACGACCCCGGATACGGCCTGTTCAACCGGATGCTCGGCGCGGTCGGCCTGCCGGAGCAGCAGTGGCTGCAGTCCACCGACACCGCGATGCTGTCCGTGGTCATCGCCGCGACGTGGATGAACATGGGCGGCGCGACCCTGATCTATCTGGCCGCGCTCCAGGGCATCCCGGGCGAGCTGTACGAGGCCGCCGAGCTGGACGGCGCGGGGATCCTCCGCAAGATCTGGCACGTCACGATCCCGCAGACCCGCCTCGTGCTCTCGCTGATGCTGCTCATGCAGATCATCGCCACCATGCAGGTCTTCGTGGAGCCGTTCCTGCTCACCGGCGGCGCGGGCCCCGAGGGCGCGACGCTGACCGTCGTCCAGCTCATCTACCAGTACGCGTTCACCTTCAACAACTACGGCAGCGCGGCCGCGCTCGGTCTGGTGCTGCTCGTCCTGCTGGCCGTGTTCTCGGCGGCGTACGTCCGGCTGAGCCGCGCGAGCGAGGAGTGAGGGAGACCCCGATGACGACACGCACGCTGATCTCCCCCGCCCAACTGGCCCGTCCGCGCGGCAAGTTCCTCTACTGGACGGCCTTCGCCCTGGTCCTGGTGGTCTTCACCCTGGTCTTCATCGGGCCGCTCTACTGGATGGTGACCAGCGGCCTGAAGTCCCCGCAGGAGTTCACGCGCACCCCGCCCACCCTCGTGCCCGAGGACGCCCACCCCGGCAACTACGCGGACGCCTGGGGCGTGATGGACCTCGCGAAGCTCCTCGGCAACACCTTGTACTACGCGCTCGGGGCGCTCGCCTTTCAGCTCGTCTTCGACGTGGCGGCGGCCTACTCGCTGTCGAAGCTGCGGCCGGTGCTCGGCAACGTGATCCTCGCAGCGATGCTGGTCACCCTGATGATCCCGGCGACCGTCCTCGTCGTACCGCAGTACCTGACCGTCCTCGACGTGCCGATCGTCGAGCGGAACCTCGTCAACTCGCCCTGGGTGATCTGGCTGCCGTCCGTCACCAACGCCTTCAACATCTTCCTGCTCAAGCGGTTCTTCGACTCGATCCCGCGCGAGCTGCTCGACGCCGCCGCCATCGACGGGGCCTCACCGCTGCGCACCCTGCGCTCGGTGGTCCTCCCGATCTCCCGGCCGATCCTCGGCGTCGTGTCCATCTTCGCGGTGGTCGGGGTCTGGAAGGACTTCCTCTGGCCCATGCTCACACTGCCCGACCCGGGCAAGCAGACGATCAACGTCGGGATCTACTCGCTCGCCGCCAGCGTCACCGAGAACTGGCTGCTCGCGGCCCTGGTCATCGCCTCCCTGCCGACCCTCGTGATCTTCCTGGTGTGCCAGCGCCACATCATGAGCGGCCTCACCGCGGGCAGCCTCAAGGGCTGACCCGCCCGGCCGCCTCCCCGCCGCCCCCCCCACCGAGCGCACCGAGCACTCCGCCGCCGGCCCTCCTTCTCCCAGCCCCGCCCGGACCGGCGGCGGGGTCCCCTGCCCGAAAGGACCGTCACCGTGGCAGCCACGCGACCGAACTCCCCCGACGCCGACTGGTGGCGCTCCGCCGTCATCTACCAGGTGTACGTACGCAGCTTCGCGGACGGCGACGGCGACGGCACCGGGGACCTGGCGGGGGTGCGCGCCAGGCTGCCGTACCTGGCCGAACTCGGCGTGGACGCGCTGTGGTTCAACCCCTGGTACCTCTCGCCGATGGTCGACGGCGGCTACGACGTGGCCGACTACCGCGTGATCGACCCGGCGTTCGGCACGGTCGCCGAGGCCGAGAAGCTGATCGCCGAGGCACGTGCGCTCGGCCTGCGGACCATCGTCGACATCGTCCCCAACCACGTCTCCGACCAGCACGTCTGGTTCCGGGCGGCGCTCGCGGCGGGCCCCGGGAGCCCCGAGCGCGAGCTGTTCCACTTCCGCCCGGGCCGCGGCGCGCACGGCGAACTGCCGCCCAACGACTGGCCCTCGCAGTTCGCCGCGACCGCCTCCACCTGGACCCGCGTCGCGGACGGCGAGTGGTACCTGCATCTGTTCGCGCCCGAGCAGCCCGACCTCAACTGGGCGCATCCGGCGGTCCGTCAGGAACACGAGGACGTGCTGCGGTTCTGGCTGGAGCGCGGCGTGGCGGGCGTACGGATCGACTCCGCGGCGCTGCCCGCCAAGGATCCCGCGCTGCCCGACTTCGTCGAGGGCCGGGACCCGCACCCGTTCCTCGACCGCGACGAACTGCACGACATCTACCGCTCTTGGCGGGCCGTCGCCGACGAGTACGGGGCGGTCTTCGTGGGCGAGGTGTGGCTGCCGGACTCCGAGCGCTTCGCCCGCTATCTGCGCCCCGACGAGCTGCACACCGCGTTCAACCTGTCCTTCCTGAGCTGCCCCTGGGACGCGGCGCGCCTGCGGACGTCCATCGCGGAGACCCTCGCCGAGCACGCCCCGGTCGGCGCGCCCGCGACCTGGGTGCTGTGCAACCACGACGTGACGCGCACGGCGACCCGCTACGGCCGCGCGGACACCGGCTTCGACTTCGCCACGAAGGCCTTCGGCACCCCGACCGACCTGGGCCTCGGCACCCGCAGGGCACGGGCCGCGGCGCTCCTTTCGCTCGCCCTGCCGGGTTCGGTGTACGTCTACCAGGGCGAGGAGCTCGGCCTGCCCGAGTGCGAGATCCCGCCGGGGCGCATCCAGGACCCGATGCACTTCCGGTCGGGCGGCGGCGATCCGGGCCGCGACGGGTGCCGGGTGCCGCTGCCGTGGGTGGCGGGCGCGCCGCACGCGGGTTTCGGGTCCGTGGCGGAGCCCTGGCTTCCGCAGCCCGCCGACTGGGCGGCGTACGCGGCCGACCGGCAGTCCGGCGACCCGGCGTCGATGCTCGCCCTGTACCGCGCGGCGCTGCGGATCCGGCGCGCCGAACCCGGCTTCGGGGACGGCCCGCTGACCTGGCTGCCCGCCCCCGACGGGGTCCTCTCGTTCGCGCGCGGCGACGGCCTGGTCTGCGTGGTGAACTTCGCCGCCGCGCCCTGCGCACCGCCCGCCCACACCAGCCTCCTGCTGGCCAGCGGCCCCCTGGACGACGAGGGGCGGCTCCCGCAGGACACGGCGGCCTGGCTGCGGGTCTGACCCGTGGCGGGGCCGCCGCCCCCCACCCCATCGGAGAGAGGTATGTCATGCGCACCTCATGCTCGGTCTTAGGGCGCTCCCCCGCCCGAAGAGCTGTACCGCTCGGCGCCACGCTCGCTCTCGCGGCGGGCCTGCTCACCGCGCTCGCTCCGGCCGCGCAGGCAGCGGACGACGGCTCGCGCGCCAAGGCGGCCGCCGCGGGCGCCACCGTCCCCTTCACGTCCGTCGAGGCGGAGAGCGCCACGTCGAACGGCACCAGGATCGGCCCCGACCACACGCAGGGCACGGTCGCCTCCGAGTCCTCGGGGCGGCAGGCGGTCCGGCTCTCGGCGGGCCAGCACGTCGAGTTCACCCTGCCGGGCGCGGCGAACGCGCTGAACGTCGCGTACAGCGTGCCCGACGGCCAGTCGGGGTCCCTCGCGGTGTACGTCAACGGCGTCAAGCTCGACAAGCCGCTCGCCGTGACGTCGAAGTACAGCTATGTCGACACGCCCTGGATCCAGGGGTCCAAGACCCACCACCTCCTGGACAACGCGCGGCTGCGGTTCGGCCGGGACGCGGGCGCGGGCGACAAGGTCCGCCTGGAGGCGACCGGCACCCAAGTGACCGTGGACGTCGCCGACTTCGAGCAGGTCGCCGCCGCGGGCACCAAGCCCTCCGGGGCGGTCTCGGTGACCGACAAGGGCGCCGACCCCTCCGGCCAGGGCGACTCCACGCAGGCCTTCCGCGAGGCCATCGCCGCCGCGAGGGGCGGCACGGTGTGGATCCCGCCGGGCGAGTTCAAGCTCACCCAGTCCCTCGGCAACGTCGACGACGTGCGGATCAGGGGCGCGGGCGCCTGGCACTCCGTCGTCCGCAGCTCCCGCTTCATCGACCAGTCGAGCGCCCCGACCGGCAAGGTCGGCCTGCACGACTTCGCGGTGATCGGTGAGGTCACCGAGCGCGTCGACAGCAACCCGGACAACTTCGTGAACGGCTCGCTCGGCCCGGACTCGGCCGTGTCCGGGATGTGGTTGCAGCATCTCAAGGTCGGCATGTGGCTGATGGGCAACAACGACAACCTGGTCGTCGAGAAGAACCGCTTCCTCGACATGACCGCCGACGGCCTCAACCTCAACGGCACCGCGCGCGGCGTGCAGGTCCGCGACAATTTCCTGCGCAACACGGGGGACGACGCGCTCGCCATGTGGTCGCTCAACACCACCAACAGCGACTCGGCGTTCGTCGGCAACACCGTCTCGCAGCCCAACCTCGCCAACGGCATCGCGATCTACGGCGGCCGGAACATCACCGTCAAGGACAACCTGGTCCTCGACACCAACGCCCTCGGCAGCGGCATCGCCATCTCCAACCAGAAGTTCCTCGAACCGTTCTTCCCGCTCGCCGGGACCATCACGGTGTCCGGCAACAGCCTGGTGCGCACGGGCGCGATGAACCCCAACTGGAACCATCCCATGGGCGCGCTGCGCGTCGACGCCTACGACAGCGCCATCGAGGCGACCGTCGACATCACCGACACCACGATCACCGACAGCCCCTGGAGCGCCTACGAGTTCGTCTCCGGCGGCGGCACCGGCAAGGCCGTGCGGAACGTGACCGTCGCCAGGTCGACGGTGACCAGGGTCGGCACGGTCGTCGTGCAGGCGGAGACGCCGGGCGCGGTGCGGATGAGTGACGTCAAGGCCACGTCGGTGGGTGCGGCGGGCGTCTACAACTGCCCCTACCCGTCCGGCTCGGGCAGCTTCACGCTCACCGACGGCGGCGGCAACTCCGGCTGGGACAGCGTCTGGGACGACTGCTCGACCTGGCCGCAGCCCGGCGGCGGCAACCCCGACCCCGACCCGAAGCGCAACCTCGCCAGGTCCCGCCCCGCCACGGCGACCGGCTCCACCGACGTCCACACCCCCGGCAGGGCGGTCGACGGTGACGCGGCGACGTACTGGGAGTCCACGAACCACGCCTTTCCGCAGGCCATCACGGTCGACCTCGGCAAGGCGGAGCCGGTGCGCAGGCTGGTCCTGAAGCTGCCGCCGCCCGCGGCCTGGGAGGCGAGGACCCAGACCCTGTCCGTCCAGGGCAGCGCCGACGGCTCCGGCTACGGCACCCTGGTCGCCTCGAAGGCGTACCGCTTCGACCCGGCGACCGGCAACACGGTCACGATCGACATCCCTGCGTCGGCGCCGAACGTCCGGCAGCTGCGCCTGCACGTCACCGCCAACACGGGGTGGCCCGCCGCGCAGTTCGGTGAGGTGGAGGCGTACTTGAGCTGAACCCCGCCGAGCGCGGCCCCGCGGGTGCGACCCCGCGGGGCCGCTACGGGGTCCGCCGGGACGCCAGCGCCTCGGCGATCCCGGCCCGGGTGTGCCGGGGGCCGACCACCACGTACACGGTCCGCCCGTCGCGTGCCCGCACCACGGAGACCGCTCCCCGGGTGCCGGAGACACGGCGGTGTTCCTTGGGGTCGTACTCGATGACCATGGCTCGCTTCCCGCACGACAACTGGGCGAAGGGAGCGCCGTACTCGCCGTGCGAGAAGGAGCCCAGGCTGTAGGGCCCGCCGGGCAGCTCCGGGCTGCCGTCCCCCTCGCCCTCGGCCCCGGCTCCATCCCCGCCTTCGTCCTCGGCCTCGTCGTCCGGCCATCCGGTCGTCAGGCCGGAGACGCCCGCCTTCGAGCCGGTGGCGAGGAGGCCGCAGGCCGTGGGTTCGACGTAGGCGACGATCCGGTCGCGTCCGAGCCGGACCTCCGCGACGGGCCGCCTCTTGACCTCGTGCGTGCCGACGTCCAACTCCTCGTCGACGTCTCCGCTCACGGGGATCTCCGGGAGCTGCCGCAGCGGGGCGGACTGTGCCCGGCGCGAGGACGGTCCGTCCCCGTCCTGCCCTTCCCACCTACAGGCCACGGCCGTCAACGACACCGCGAGAACGACGGTCACAGCCGTCCGGAAAGATCGAATCACCGGCGCGACCCTACCGTGCCGGTCTTTGACCTGCGCATTAGCCCGTCCGACGGCACATCACCGCCTCCCCTGGAGGCCCCGGGGGCTACCGCGCGTCGCCGCGCCCCGCCACATCCCGCGCGAGACCGGCCAGCGCCGCCGCCTCCTCGCTGCCCTCGTCCGCGCTGAACACATGCACCACGAGGCCCGTCTCGCCGGGCTCGGCCGGGACGTGCAGGGTCTCGAAGTCGAGGGTGAGGAGCCCGGCCCGCGCGTGGCGCAGCCGCTTGCGGCCCGCCGTGCACATCACGACCTCGCCGGTGCCCCAGATACGGCGGAAGTCGGCGCTCCGCTCGGACAGTTCGGAGATGAGGGCGGCGAGTTCCGTGTCGTCGGGGTAGCGCCCGGCGGCGACGCGGAGCTGGCCCACGGCCTCGGCCGCGCGGTCCTCCCACTCGGGGTGCACGGTGTGGGAGGCGGGGTCGAGGAAGAGGAACCTGGCGTTGTTCGGGTCCCGGCGGTCCGGGTCGCCGAGGCCGCCGACGAGTTCGGCGCCGAGGGCGTTCCAGGCCACCACGTCGAGGCGGTGGTTCGTGGCGAACACCGGGAAGTGGGTGAGGGAGTCGAGGACGCGCTGGAGCAGCGGGCTGACCCTGGCCCTGGGCGCGGGCCCGCGCCGGGCCCCGGCGAGGGTGTCGAGGTGCTTGCGCTCCGCCGTGTCGAGTCCGAGCGCCGTGGCGAGCGCGTCGAGGACCTCGGGCGAGGGCTGGGTGGCCCGGCCCTGTTCGAGACGTACGTAGTAGTCGACGCTGATCCCGGCGAGCTGGGCCAACTCCTCGCGGCGCAGCCCCCGGACCCGTCGGCGGCGGCCTCCGGAGATCCCGACGTGCTCCGGCGCGACCCTCCCCCGGCGGGCCCGCAGGAAGCCGCCGAGCGCCCGCTCCGCGTCACCGACCCCGTCGATCCCGTCCAGACCGGCCCGCCCCTGACCTGCGGCACTCCCGGCGCTCCCGGCGCCCGCGGCACGCCCGGCGCCCACGCCGGGCCCCGCTTCGCCGCCGTCGACTTCCGCATCACCGCGGACGCGTTCCCCCACCCTGTTCATGCGATCAAGTATGCGCGCCGCGCCCCAAAGTGGTCCTGCCAGTACCAGGACAGCGAATCCGCTGGTTGAACAGGGTTCTGGCTGCCCCGCCGCGCCCGGGGCACCGTAGCCTCATGAACGCGATCACGCCGTCCTCGCCGCAGAACATCCTCATCGTCAGCGCCCACCCGGAGGGCGACTCGCTCAACGCCGCCCTCACCGACTTCGCGGTCGGCCATCTGCGCGCCGCGGGTCATGAGGTGCGGGTCTCCGACCTGTACGCGATGAAGTGGAAGGCGACCGTCGACGCCGACGACTTCCCCGACCTCGCCGCCGACGAGCGACTGCACGTGATGGCGGCCTCCGAGGAGGCCACGCTCGCGGGGCGGCTCTCGGCGGACGTCGCGGCCGAGCAGGAGAAGGTGCGCTGGGCGGACGCCGTCATCCTGCAGTTCCCGATGTGGTGGTTCAGCCCTCCGGCCATCCTCAAGGGCTGGATCGACCGGGTGTTCACCGCCGGGTTCGGCTACGGCCCGAAGGTGCCCCCGCCCTACAGCGAGGGTCCCCTGGCGGGACGGCGCGCGCTGGTGTCGGTGACCGCCGGGGCGCGGGCGACGTCGTTCTCCGACCGGGGCATCCACGGCCGTCTCGCGGACGTGCTCTACCCGGTGCAGCACGGCCTGTTCTGGTTCACCGGCATGGCGCCGGTCGAACCGTTCGCGGTGTACGGCGCGAACGACCTGCCCGCCGAGCGCTTCGAGGCCGCCAAGCAGGAGTACGCGCGCCGCCTCGACGGCCTCTTCACGGACGAGCCGGTGCCGTTCCGCTCCCTGGTGGGCGGCGACTACGACCACGACATGCGCCTCCTTCCGGGCGTGGAGGCGCCGGGGACCACGGGCCTCGACCTGCACGTGCGGCCTAGCTGAGCCGCGCGGTGACCGCCACCGTGGCGTAGCCCATCGTGAAGCCGCCGCCGCGCGCGTCGATGACGGCGCCGACGCCGCGGAGCAGTTCCGCCAGTGTGGCCGGGGGCAGTCGGCCGGTGGCGCCGTGCGTGGGCAGTTGGTCGAGCCACTGCTCGCGGGTGTACTCCCGCTCCCAGTCGAAGCGCCACCGCTGCGGGGCGTCGAACACGGCCGCCCGCCGCATTCCGTCGGCCGCCTTCGCGGACAGCGGGTCGTACGCGTCGAGCGGGACGCTCGCCCAGGGGTTGAGGGGCGCGTCGGGCAGCACCCGCCGGTGCACGTCGGCGAAGGCCTCGCGGACGTCCCCGGCGAGCACGAACGCGTTCCAGAACACGGTGAGCCGACCGCCAGGACGCAGCACCCGTGCCGCGCCCGCCGCCCCGGCGACCGCGTCCACCCAGTGCCAGGCCTGGGCGGAGACCACCGCGTCGAAGGTCCGCCCGGCCGCGTCCCAGGTCTCGAACGCCGCCACCTCGGTCTCGACGCCGGACGCCCGCGCCACGTCGGCCATCCGCGGGTCGACGTCCACGCCGAGCACCCGGCAGCCCGCCGCCCGGAACTGCCGCGCGGCGATGCCGGTGCCGGTGCCCACGTCGAGGACATCCGTTCCGGGGCTCTCGGCGACGACCCGATCGACAAGGGCCTGGGGGTAGCCGGGCCGGGCCCGGTCGTAGCGCCCGGCGTCCGTGCCGAACGACTCGGCCGTGGCCCGGTCCTGATGGGGCTCGCCGCCGGTGTGGGCGGCACCTGACGACGGTAGAGTGGGCATGCGCCCACTCTGGTGGGCATGTGCCCACTCGTCAAGGGACGGCGGGCGGGATCATGGTGCGGCCAAGGAGGAACGTTGCCGACTGGGGTGGCTCTGCGCGATCCGCGCGAACAGCTCTTCGACGCCGCCGAGCGCATCCTGCTCCGGGCCGGGCCCAGCGCGCTGACCAGCCGGGCGGTGACCACGGAGGCGGGCTGCGCCAAGGGCGTCCTGCACCGGCACTTCGCCGACTTCGACGCCTTCCTCGCCGAGCTCGTCCTCGACCGCGCCGCCCGGGTCGACGCGCGCGCCGCCGACCTGCGCGCGGCCGCCGGGAGCGGCACCGTCGCCGGCCACCTCGCCGCCGCGCTGACGGACCTGTTCGACTCGGTCGCCGTGGCGGTCGTCGGCCTCGTCACCTCCCGGGACGAACTCCGCGCCCGGCTGCGCCGGACCCTGCCGACGGGGATCCCGGTCCTGACCCAGGCGGCGGCGATGATCGCCTCCTACCTCGCCGCCGAGCGCGACCTGGGCCGCGTCGCGGCGGACGCCGACATCGACGCGCTCGCCCCGACGCTGATCGGCGCGGCACACCTGCTGTTCGCCGACCGCACGGGGCCCGCGCCGGAGGCGATGGCCGTGCACAAGGTCGTGGCGACGGTCATGGCCGGAGCCGTCGTGGTGCCGTGAGAGAGCGCCGCCGCGGGACGGCGCTCACGCGGCGGCGTCGGCGACCAGCTTCTCGTATCCGACGAGGCGTACGCAGACGGCGACCCCACGGATGATCTGCTCGACCTCCGCCAGGTCCGGGTAGCTGGGGCTGACGCGGATGACGCTGTCCGTGGGGTCCTGTCCGTACGGGTGCGTGGCGCCCGCGGGCGTCAGGGCGATGCCCGCCTCCTTGGCGCGGCGCACCACTTCGCGGGCGCAGCCGTCGGGGACGTTCAGAACGATGAAGTAGCCGCCCTCGGGCGTGGACCAGGTGGCGAGGCCGGTGTCTCCGAGCTCCTCGGCGAAGCCGCGCAGGACGGCGTCGAACTTGGGGCGCAGCAGCGCGCGGTGCTCACGCATGTGGGCGCGCACGCCGTCGGCGTCGCGCAGGAACAGCGCGTGGCGGAGCTGGTTGATCTTGTCGGGGCCGATGGAGCGCTTGGCGTTGCGGCCGCGCAGCCAGGCGACGTTGGCCGGGGACGAGCCGAAGAAGGCGACGCCCGCCCCGGCCAGGGTGATCTTCGAGGTGGAGCCGAAGACGAACGCCCGGTCCGGGTGACCGGCCTCGGCGCAGGCGGCGAGGACGTCGGCGACCTCGGTCTCCTCGTCGGTGAGGTGGTGCACCGCGTAGGCGTTGTCCCAGAAGATCCGGAAGTCCGGTGCGGCGGTCGGCATCGAGGCGAGCCCGCGCACGACCTCGTCGCTGTAGACGGTGCCGTCGGGGTTGCTGTACTTGGGCACGCACCAGATGCCCTTGATCGCGGGGTCGGCGGCCACGAGGCGCTCCACCTCGGCGAGGTCGGGGCCCTCGGCGGTCATCGGGACGGGGATCATGTCGATGCCGTAGCGCTCGCACAGCGCGAAGTGCCGGTCGTAGCCGGGGACCGGGCAGAGGAAGGCGATCCGCTCCTCGTCGGCCCAGCGCCGGGACGCGCCGGGCAGGGTGCCGAGGAGGGCGTGGATCAGACAGTCGTGCATCAGCTCCAGGCTGGAGTTGCCGACGGCGAGGAGCTGGTCGACCGGCGTCTGGAGGAATCCGCTGAAGATCTCGCGCAGTTCGCGCAGTCCGTCGGGGCTGCCGTAGTTGCGGCAGTCGGTCCCGTCGGCCGCGGTGTACCGGTCGCCGGGCAGGCTGAGCAGGTCCGCGGCGAGGTCGAGCTGCCGGGGCGAGGGCTTGCCGCGCGTCAGATCGAGGGCGAGCCCCTGGCCGAGGAGGTCGGCGTAGTCGCGCCGGGCCTCCTCCAGGCGTACGGCCGGGGGGACGGAGTCGGCGGGCATCTGCGCGGACGTGGTCATGCGGACTTCTTCCTCGGGGACTGTCGTACGGCATCCGGAGCACCAGGGGGCCCACGGGCCGACAGGGTCAGTGGGCGGCGGAGGAAACCGTTCTCCGCCAGCGGCACCGCGTGGGCGCCGCCCGTGGTCCCTTCCATGATGGCCCCTGTCCGGCGTGCACGAACTCCCGTTCCAAGGACCGGACGGCCCGGGCGGCCCGGACCGTCGGGACCACCCGGGCGCCCCGCACCACCGCCGTCATCGCCGCAGCGCGCGGTCCACCAGCCGGAGCGCCGCCCTGGCCTGGGCGTCTCCCCGTTCGTCGGTCCGCAGGGTGAAGGCCGCGACGGTCGCGGCACGGCTGCCGTCCGCGGTGACGCCGCTCTCGGAGACGATCCCCAGGTGGGTGCCGCCGTGGAACCAGACACCCTCGTCCCCGCGCCTCGCGGCCCCCTCCCCGCCGGTCCCGCCGCCGGACCCTCCCCCTCCCGGCCGCCACGCGATGCCCAGGCCGTAGCGCACGCCGTCGGCCTGGATCCAGTCGGGAGCCGCCACGGTCTGCTTCATCGCGGCCAGTTGGGGTCGGCGCAGCAGTCGGCCGCCGAGCAGGGCGCGCAGGAACACGACCAGGTCGTGGGTGGTGCTGATGATGCCGCCGTCCGCGCCGCCGCCGGTGGCGAGGGAGGTGTCGGTCAGCCGGGTGCTGCCGGGGAACTGGGTGTACGCGGTCGCGGTCGGCTGCGGTACGTACGCGGAGGTGCCGGGGACGAGGGTGTTCCTGAGGCCGAGCGGAGCGATGACGCGTTCGTGGATCTCCTGGGCCCAGGGGTGTCCTGTGACCTTCTCGACGACGAGGCCCAGGAGCACGTAGTTGGTGTTGGAGTAGCCCCAGCGCTGTTCGCGCGCCGGGGCGGCGGGGTCCGGCAGCCACAGCGGCGGGCGGCTCACGGCGGCGGCCACCTGCTCGCGGGCCGGGGTGACCCGGAAGCGTCCCTTGAGGTAGCCCTCGGGCGTGAAGTCGTCCGCGCCGCCCCCGACGGCGACGTAGTCGTTGAGGCCGCTGGTCTGGCGGAGCAGGTGGGCGAGGGTGATCCTGCGGCCGTCGTTGCCGTGGCCGTCGACGAGGCCCGGCAGCCAGCGGTCGACGGTGTCGTCCAGGTCGAGCCGTCCCTCACCGGCCAGTTGCAGGACGACGGTGGCGGTGAAGGGCTTGGTGTCGCTGCCGATGCGGTAGTACGCGTTCCAGGGCACCGGCCGGTCCCCCGTCAGGTCCGCCGTGCCGGCCCGTGCGGTGCTGCGGCCGCCCGCGCCCTGCACCTCGGCGAGCACGCCGGTGGTCCCGGTCGCGCGGATCGCGTCGACGTCGGCCTGGAGAGAGTCGCGGCCCTGGGGCGCGGCGGGGCGCGCGGCGGCACGGCCGGTGCCGGTGCCCGCGATGACGGCCGTGGCGGCGGACACGACGGCGACCATGCCGCCGCGCCTGCTGAACACGGGTCCGTGGGCGCTCATCGGGCCGCTCCCCCGGGTGCGCAGGTGATGTCGCGGGCGGGGAGGGTGCCGTCACGGAGGTAGTCGTTGACGGCATCGTCGGCGCACGGGACGGGCCGGTGTCCCTCGGTGCCGCGCCCGTACACGCCGTGGGAGCGGATGTCGGCCGTCACCAGGCGTGATCCAGTGAGCTTGCGGTGCAGGGCGAGGGCCCCTTCGTAGGGGACGTTGTTGTCGCGGGTCGCCTGGAGCATCAGGACGGGCACGTTGTTGCGGATGGTGGTGCCCGGCTCGCGCGGCGCCGACTTCCAGAACGCGCACGGCGCGATCATGCCGTTGACCACCGGGCCGAACACGGGCTGCGTGACGCGGCTCTTCACGGTGTTGCGCCAGTACGTCTCGGGGTCCTTCGGCCAGCCCCCGGCGGGCCAGCCGCCGTCGCCGCACATGAACAGGGCGCCGCCCACCATGCTGTCGCCCAGGTCGGGCGAGTTCAGGAGCGCGAGCAGGGCGGCCAGCTCGGGACCGGGCTCGGTGAGTTTCCCCGCGGCCGCGTCGACGAGGTCGCGCACCACGGAGGCGAGCGCGGGGTCGCTCTCCTGGTGCTGGACGAGCTGGCGCAGGAGCAGCCGCATGACCGGGGCGTTCATCCGCTGCCCCGCGACCTCCACCGGTCGGCGTTCGGCCCCGTCGAGCAGCTTCTGCACGGTCGCCCGCACCTGGGCGCCGGTCCGGCCGAGCCCGTACCGGTCGTGCTGCCGGGCGGCCCAGGCGGCCCACTCGTCGAGCCCTTCCTCCAGCGGGCCGCCCGCGCGCTGGAACAGCTCGTACTGGGTGGCCGCCGGGTCGGTGGAGGAGTCGATGATCACGCGGTCGGCGCGGCGGGGGAACATCTGCGTGAAGACGGCGCCGAGGTCCGCGCCGTAGGAGACGCCGTAGTAGGAGAGCCGGGATTCGCCGAGGGCGGCCCGGATCGCGTCCATGTCCCTGGCGACGTTCCGCGTCGAGGCGTGCGGCAGCAACGCGGCGTTGTCCCCATGCTCCTGGCAGCGCCGTGCCGTGTCCCGCGCGGAGTCGACGGACGCGTCGAAGTCGGCGCGCGGCGTGGTGACGGGGCCGGGCGGGCGCGGGGGTCCGGCCGGGGCGCAACGCACCGGGCTGCTCTCGCCGAGGAACCTCGGGTCGAACCCGATCAGGTCGTACCGGTCCGCGACGTCCTTCAACGCCGGGCGGAGCGCGAGGGTGTTGGCGAGGCCGGTGCCGCCGGGACCGCCGGGGTTGGACAGCAGGATGCCGCGCCGTGCGCCCGGGGACTTGGCCTTGATCCGTGAGATCGCGATCTGGATGGTCCGCCCGCGGGGGTCGGCGTAGTCCAGCGGCACCGTCACCTTGGCGCACTGCGCGCCCGCCTCGTTCAGCTCGGTCTGCGCCGCCGAGCAGGGCCCCCAGGCCAGGTGCTGGCGCTGCGGGGCGGGGTCGTGGTCAGCCTGCTGAGGGGTGGCCGCGGCGGGCACGGCAGCCGTGAGTAGTCCGGCAAGGCCCAGGCCGAGACCGACCGTTGACGGGACGCGCATGGTGCTCCTCGTGTCGAACAAGACTGTCGTCTGTCACTCATGACGCTACGAGCGCCCGTGGCAGGGGACCATGCGGCTGCCCGGCTTCCGGACCATCGGGTGGGCGGTATTGACAGCACGCTCTCCGTGGTGCCGCCGGGTGTCGGCGTGCCGGTGGCCGCCGTCAGCAGAGGAGGTGGGCGGCGCGGGCGAGTCCTTCCAGGGCCCGGCGCTCCTCGTCCGTCCACTGTCGGGCCCGCGCGTGGTGGGTGGACACCACGCCGATCAGCGCGCCGTCCCCGGAAGTGATCGGTACCGAGACGACCGCGCCGACACCGGCCTCCTCCAGTGCGTCGAGGGCGGGGGTGCCGAGGAAGACCGGGCAGGAGGTCACCTCCTCGACGAGGACGGGTTTGCGGTCCTGCGCGGCCACGCCGCATGCGGTGTCCCGGTCGGCGACCGTCTCGAAGAAGGTCAGGAACGGGTGGTGGAAGCCTCGTTGGGCCACGATCCGCAGCACGCCGCCCGCCGGGTCGTGCACCTGGGCGTTGCCCATCGGCGCCCCGGTGATCTCGAACGCCGCCGTCAGCGCCGCCGACACCACGGAAAGGCGCAGGGCCCGGTCGCTCGCCGACAGCGGCGCTGTCGCCAGTTCCTGGACGATCCGCAGGCCGTCCGCGTCGCCGCAGCTCCGCAGGGGGCGCAGCACCGAGCTGTGGGCGCGCTCCACGGCCAGGCTGCCGCCCGCGGCGGCGGCCCGAAGGCGGGCGTCGAGGAGCAGTTCCACACCGGCCGTGCCGCAGAACGTCACCCGGCTTAGGTCGAGGAGCGTGTGGCCCTCGGGGCGCGCCACGGACCGGTGCAGCTCGCGAGCCAGGACCGGCACGGAGGCGATGTCCAGCTCACCGGCCACACGGATGATGACCCGGCCGTCCGCCCTGGCCACGCCGACCGATACGGTCCCCGACGGCTCGGACCACTCCAACGCCCCACCCCGCCCCTGTATCCGCTGACCCGCGATCCGCTCGCCCAGCCTCCACCCGTCCACGCTAGCGCCGCACCACCCGCCCCCGGCGCACTTGGCAAGGGCGGTCCACCATGGCACCGATTCGGACAGGAACAGGCAGAATCGTTTCTCAACCGCCTTCCCCGAAGGGGCCGGTGGCCGCGAACGCGTGGTCCGCGAAGCGTTCACCGATACGCCGGTGCGTCGCGGCGTCCGGGTGCAGCTCGTCGGGCAGCGGCAGTTCGGCGAAGTCGGCCTCGCCGTAGAGGTCGCGCCCGTCCAGGTAGTACAGGTGCGGGTCGTCGGCCGCGCGCCGCTCCACGATCCGGGCCAGCTCGTCGCGGATGACGCCGAGGGTCAGCTTCCCGCTCGCGCGTTCCGCCGGGTCGCCCGTGGCCAGGAAGCGCAGCCGTCCTTCGCTCAGACCGGCGAGGTCGGGGGCGCTGGGCCCGGGGGTGTCCTCGTGGATGGGGCACAGGATGGGCGAGACGACCAGGAGCGGGGTGGTGGGGTGGCCCTCACGGATGGTGTCGAGGAAGCCGTGGACGGCGGGGGCGAAGGCGCGAAGCCGCATCAGGTCGGCGTTGACCACGTTGATGCCGGTCTTGACGCTGATCAGGTCGGCGGGGGTGTCGCGCAGGGCGCGGGCGGTGAACGGGTCGAGCAGGGCGCTGCCGCCGAGGCCCAGGTTGATCAGGTCCACGTCGCCGAGTGCGGCGGCGAGGGCGGGCCAGGTGGTGGTGGGGCTGGCGGCGTCGGAGCCGTGGCTGATCGAGCTGCCGTGGTGCAGCCAGACCTTGCGGCCCCGGTCCGGCACGGGCTCGACGGGGGCGTCGGTGCGCAGCGCGACCAGCTCGGTGGTCTCGTTGTGCGGCAGCCAGATCTCGATGTCCTTCAGCCGCTCCGGCAGCCCGGCGAAGCGGAGGGTGCCGACGGGGCCCGGCCGGTGCTCGGCGCTTCCGGCCGTCATGTCGATGGTCAGGGTGTTGCCGCCGGTGACGCTGGCCTGCCGGGTCAGACGGCCGTCGACCAGCAGGTCGTACACGCCGTCCGGGCGGGGCGGCGCGCCGACGTAGACGCGCTTGGTGGGCAGCGTGTCCAGTTCGACCGCGGTGGCGCGGGTCCGCAGGACGAGGCGGACGCCCGACGGCTGGGACTCGGCCATGGCGAGCTGCCCGTCGGTGTTCTGGGCGCGGGCACGCTCGGGCAGCCGGTGCGGCAGCACGCCGTGCGCGGTGCGCTCCAGGTCGAGGGCGCCGCGCAGGAGGTCCGCGGTGATGGGGGTGGTGAGGGGCGTGGCGGGTGTGGCGGACGAGTCGGGCGAGGTGTGCGGGGTGGTCATGATTTCTCAGCCTGTTGATCGAGATTCGGGTGGGGTGGCGGGGGCACCGGGTGGGATCTGGATCGCTCAGGGCGCGGGCGCGGGCCAGTTCCGCAGCAGCGCGTCGAGGGCGTCCACGATCCGGGACCAGGACTCCTCGGTGCCGGGGGCACTGTGGCTGAAGGCTCCGGCGGCCTCCAGGCTGACGTAGCCGTGGAAGACGCTGCCGAGGAGCCGGACGGCGTGCGTCTGGTCCGGCTCCGTCAGGTCGTACCCCCGCAGGATCGCGCGCGTCATCTGGGCGTGCCGGGCTCCGGCGCTGGCGGCGGCCGCCTCCGGGTCGAGCCGGAAGCGGGCCGCGGTGTAGCGGCCGGGGTGCTCCTGCGCGTAGTCGCGGTAGACGTCGGCGAAGGCGGCCAGGGCGTCCTTGCCGGCCCGTCCGGCCAGGGCGGTGGCGCCGCGGTCGGCCAGCTCCTCCAGGGCGAGCAGGGCGATCCTGGTCTTCAGGTCGTGGGAGTTCTTCAGGTGCGAGTACAGGCTCGCGACCTTGACGTCGAACCGTCGGGCGACGGCCGAGACGGTCACCTGCTCGAAGCCGACCTCGTCGGCCAGCTCGGCACCGGCCTGTGTCAGCCGTGCCACGGTCAGCCCTGCGCGCACCATAACGCTCTCCCCTTTCAACAGAATCGATTATGCACTTACCTAAAGCTATTAGGCAAATGCCAAAGCCATCCGCCTCCCGGGCTCACGAAAAAGTCCCGGGCGGGTGGACGGCTCGCGCCATCCACCCGCACCGGACTCCGGACGATCACATG
>NZ_JBHXTE010000007.1:66425-160913 GCF_042677545.1 Streptomyces sp. NPDC127108
AAAAAGCCAAAAAGCAAACTCCCCCCCCCCCCCCGCAAACCACAACCGCCCGGGGGGGGGGGCCCCCCCCCCCGCCCCCCCCCGCCCGGGACTCCGGACGATCACATGTTCCCGCGGACTCAGACCGCCACGGCCGGGTACGTCGGGTACTCCACCCCGGAGACGTACTGCACGACCCGGATCACCTGGCACGAGTAGCCGAACTCGTTGTCGTACCAGAGGTAGAGGATCGCGCTGTCGCCGTCGACCTTGGTGGCGCCGGCGTCGACGATCGACGCGTGGCGCGAGCCGATGAAGTCGTTCGAGACCGCGTCGGGGGCGCTGGTGAAGTCGATCTGGCGGCGCAGCGGGGACGTCAGCGAGACGTCGCGGAGGTGGTCGAGGACCTCCTCGCGGGTGGCCTCGCGACCCAGCGTGAGGCTGAGGATGGCGATCGAGACGTCCGGCACCGGGACCCGGATCGAGCTGCCGGTGATCGGCGCCTTGAGGTCGGGCAGCGCCTTGGCGACGGCGGAGGCGGCACCGGTCTCGGTGATGACCATGTTGAGCGGCGCCGAGCGGCCGCGGCGGTCCGCCTTGTGGTAGTTGTCCAGGAGGTTCTGGTCGTTGGTGAACGAGTGGATGGTCTCCACGTGGCCACGCAGGACGCCGTACTCGTCGGCCATCGCCTTCAGGGGCGGGACGATCGCGTTGGTGGTGCAGGACGCGCAGGACAGGATCCGCTCGTCCGGCTTGATCATGTCGTGGTTGACGCCGTGCACGATGTTGGGCACGTCGCCCTTGCCGGGGGCGGTCAGGACGACCTTGTCGATGCCGGGGCGCAGGTGCTGCGAGAGGCCCTCGCGGTCGCGCCACTTGCCGGTGTTGTCGATGAGGATGGCGTCCTTGATGCCGTACGCCGTGTAGTCGACCTCCGACGGGTCGCCCGCGTAGATCACCTTGATCTCGTTGCCGTTGGCGATGATCGTGCTGTTCGCCTCGTCGACGGTGATCGTGCCCTGGAACTGGCCGTGGATGGAGTCACGGCGCAGCAGCGAGGCGCGCTTGACGATGTCCTGATCGCCACCCCGCCGGACGACGATGGCCCGCAGCCGCAGACCGTTGCCCGATCCGGCCTTCTCGATGAGCAGCCGGGCGACGAGGCGGCCGATGCGGCCGAAGCCGTACAGGACGACGTCGCGGCCCTCGCGGCACTCGATCTTGTTGGCGCCGGTGGCACCGGCGACGGCCTCGGCGGTGAATTCAGCCACCGTCAGACCGCGGTCGTCGGCCCGGTACGTCGCGGCCAGCATGCCGATGTCGATCTGCGAAGGGCCGAGGTCGAGCGCGGTGAGGGCCTGCAGGAACGGCAGCGTCTCGGTGACCGAGAGCTCCTCACCGCCGATCTGCCGGGCGAACCGGTGCGTCTTGAGGATGCTGACCACCGACTTGTTCACCAAGGAGCGGCTGTGCAGCAGGACGGTGACGTCCCGCTCGCGGTGCAGCTTCCCGATGATCGGGATCATCGACTCCGCGATCTCCTCGCGGTTCTTCCAATTGGTGAACGAGTCGTCATTGACAGTCACAGGAGTATCTTTCGAGCTAGGCGGCGCTCATATGCTAACCCGACTCATTTTCGACCCTCCATCGGGTGCCCCCGGGCAGGTGCCTCCGACGCCCGTCCGGCGCCCCGGTCCCGGCTTCCGCCCCGCGCCGCGCCTCCGTGAAGTACGCGGCGCTCTCCGCGTCCGCCGGGTAGTACGACTCGACCGCGACCTCGTCCAGCGTGATGTCCGTGGGGGTGCCGAACGTGGTGATGGTCGAGAAGAGCCGCAGTTCACGGCCGTCGAAGCGGATGATCATCGGGATCAGGACGTCGGACTCCACGCGCGGACCCGTTTCTTCGGCGTCGGGGGCCAGCAACTCCTCGTAGAGGGCGGTGAGTTCGGGGTCGGGGGCGGCGGCGAGCTGACGTGTGACGCGGGTGCGGAACACCGCGCGCACGTCGGCGAGGTTGACGACGTAGCGGGCGAGGCCGCGCGGGTCCAGGCCGAGGCGGAGCAGGTTGACGGGCGGGCGCAGCAGTTCGGGGGCGACGCCCGCGAAGAACGGGTCGACGGCGCGGTTGGTCATCACGATGTTCCACCGGCGGTCGAAGACCAGCGCCGGGTACGGCTCGTGCGCGCGCAGCACCCGCTCGACCGCGTCCCTGGCCGCCACCAGCGCGTCGTCGCCGAGCGGGCGCTCGGCGTACCGTGGCGCGAACCCGGCGGCCAGCAGCAGCCGGTTGCGCTCGCGCAGCGGCACATCCAGCTGGTCCGCCAGCCTGAGGACCATGTCGGCGCTCGGGCGGGACCTGCCGGTCTCGACGAGGCTGACGTGCCGGGCCGAGACGTCGGCGGCGAGGGCCAGGTCGAGCTGGCTCAGCTGCCGTCGTCGCCGCCACTGCCGCAAGAGCTCCCCGACCGTGTTCACGATCGTCGAGGCTACGTCCCGGTGGTGCCGACCGCCATGACATCGGAGTTCATCGACAGCCCGCGCGGGCGGTGGCGACACTGCCGCCATGACCACGCAGAACGCGAACAACAAGCTCATCGTCCAACAGGCACTGGCGGAGGTGGTCGGCACGGGTGACGTCGACGCGCTCGCGAAGGTGCTGAGCGACGACTTCGTCCATCACCGGCCGGACGCGACCTCGCGCACGAAGGCGGAGTGGCTCGCCGCGGTCCGCGCGTCACCGCTCGACGCCATGCGGGTCGAGATCCTGCACATGCTGGCCGACGGCGACCACGTCGTGATGCACTCCCGGCGCCATCATCCCGGCACCGGCGCCGAGATCACGGGCGTCGACATCTGGCGGTTCGACGACGGGCTGATCGCCGAGGCGTGGGAGATCCTCGAACCGGCGGCCGCCGCGGCCGACAATCTGGTGTGGTGGGAGCCCAGCGCCCGCCCCGAACCGGACAGCCTGGCCCAGGTCGCCTCCCTGCTCTCCGGCACTCCCGCCCGGCCGACGGCCCCGCGGCCGCGGATCAGCTGAGGGTGCAGCGGCTGCTCAGCGGACGGTGTAGCGGCTGCCGAAGGCGGTGACGGTGAACGGGCCGTCGAGCGACCGATGCCCGCTCCTGGCAAGCCTCCGCAGCGCTTCGACACGGTCGACGGACGTGCGCCATTCGTCGGCCGTGTCGGTGTTCACGGGGTGGGTCAGGTCGTGGACGCGTACGTCGAAGAACGCGTCCAGCCACGCCTTCTCGCCCGCCTCGGCCGGGGTGCCGACCTTGGCCGTCGTGCGCCGGATCAGCGCGGGGAGGCCGTCGCCGTCGGAGCCGTTGCCGTGCTGGATCGAGGCGTCGTACAGCTCGGCGACGGCCAGCGGGCTGCGGAGGCCCGCCTTGTCGGCGGCTCGCGCGGCGGGGGTGAAGTAGCGCTCGTCGACCTGGGCGTCCTGCACCGCGCGGAACACGGGGTCGGCGGCGGCGCGCTTCCACGCGGCGATGTAGTCGGCGTCGGGCAGGGCGCGGGTGCGGGAGCCGTCCGAGCCGTCAGCCCCGTCCGGGCCGTCAGCGTCGGATCCGTCAGCCCCGTCCGCGCCCTCCCCGTCGGACAAACGCTGGAGTGCGGGGATGAAACGGGCGAGCGGGTTGTCCGGGACCTTGGCGGTGTAGGCGCGCACCACCTGAAGGGCGTCGCCGTCGTTGGTGGTGAAGCCCGCCCGGCCCGCGGTGACGCCCCGGCCGTCGTCGAGGTTCTCCGCGTACGCGTACTGGATCTTGGTGGTGCCGTTCTCGAAGACGCTCACCAACTGGTCCGCCCGGCGGCGCTGCTCGGCCGTGAGCCCGCCGTCCCCGGTGGCACGCGCCCCGTCCCGACCACCGCTGTCCGAGTCGTCGCCGCTGGTGAGGGTCACACCGAGGACGACTGCGGCGACGGCGACGAGTGCGGCGGCGGCCAGGGCGAGGCGGCGTGCGGGTGGGGCGGGAGCTTTCATACGAGGAGCCTAGATCCGGGTGCGCCTCGTGACGTATCCGGACCTTCCGGGAGCCGTCCCTAGTCCTGACGGCCGACCGTCGCGAGGGGGCCCTCGATGAGGTCGCGCAGTTGGGAGCGGGCGGTGACGCCGAGTTTGGGGAAGCTGCGGTAGAGGTGCGAGCCGATCGTGCGCGGGGAGAGGAAGAGCCTCTCGCCGATCTCGCGGTTGGTCAGGCCGCGGGCGGCGAGCCGGACGATCTGCCGCTGTTGCGGGGAGAGTTCGGCCAGCGCGTCGGGGGCCGGGTCCGTGACGTCGAGGCCCGCGGCGCGCGATTCGGCCAGGGCACGCTCGACCCACGGGCGGGCGCCCAGGCGGCGGAAGGTCTCCAGGGCCTCGGTGAGCGGCCCGCGCGCCTCGGCGACGCGCCGACGGCGGCGCAGCCACTCGGCGAGGTCGAGGAGGGTCTGCGCGTACTCGAAGGGCCAGCGCTCCAGTACGGGGTCCGCCAGGGCCGCCCTGAAGTGCGGCTCGGCGTCCTCGGGGTCGGACAGGAGGCCACGGGCCCGGCTGATCAGCGCGCGCAGGCGGGGTGAGGCGTTGTCCGCGAGGGCGCGTGCCGAACGCTCGACGATCGCGTGGGCCTCCGCGCGGCGGCCGCAGCGCACCGCGGCGGCGGCCAGATCCGCGAGGGCCGGGTACGAGGCGTGGTGGTGGACGGGGGCGCCGGCTGCCGTGAAGACCGTGCGGAGTTGGTCGTACGCGGCCTCGTGGGCGCCGTCCGCGGCCGCCGCGGCACCGAGCGCGCGCCGGGCGTAGACGCAGACCGAGCGGCTTTCCAGCGGGTCGATCAGCGCGAGCGCCTCCTCGGCCCGGGCGCGGGCCGCCGCGGTGTCGCCCTGGCACGCCAGCACGGTGGCGTGGACGGCGGCCGCGCAGGCCACGGCGTGGTCGAGGCCTGCAGCCCGGCCGACCTCGGCGGTGCGGACGCAGGCTTCGCGGGCCTGCTCCCACCTTCCTCGTTCCACGTAGGCCCAGGCGACCGCGCCGCCCAGGCCTTCGGGGAGCGTTCCTTGCGACTCCCAGCGGTCGAAGGCCTCGTCGAAGGCCCGGACGGCCCGCGGGGTCTCGTCGAGGAGCCACGCCATGATGCCGACGGTGGTGAGCCGCTCCGGCCCGGCCTCCGCCTCGGCGGCCAACTGCGGGAGCAGGCGCAGGAGTTCGGCCCGATCGCCGAGGGGGTCCGACACGGCCCGCACCCAGGTGCGTGCGCCTGTGTGCGGACCTGAGTGCGGGCCTGTGCGCGGGCCGTCCTCGGGAAGGCTCCGCAGGATGTCCTGGACGCGGCGTCGCTGGGCGTCGTCGCCGGAGTAGAAGGAGACCACGGCGGCGCCGGACAGGAGGTCCAGCGCGGCGGCGGGCCGCGCGAGCGCCAACTGCTCGGCCGCGTGGGCCAGTCGGGAGAACACGACGGCGTGCCGGACGGTCAGCACCGCGAGGCGTCCGGCCTGCACGGCGGCGGCGGTCAGGAGCGCCGCGTCCTGCGTGCGCGCGTGTGCCCCGGCGGTCAGTTCCTCGACCCAGGCGATGTCTCCGGTGAACACGGCCGCCGCGGCGGCTTCGACGAGGAGCCGGGCGCTGTCCTCGCGCCGGGGCGCCAGGTCCGCGGCGCGCTGCAGGGCCTTGGCCGCCGCCGCGTGGCCGCCGCGCCGTCGGGCCCGGACGGCGGTCCGTTCAAGGTCCGCCGACACGGCCGCGTCCGGGCCGGGGCAGGCGGCGGCCAGATGCCAGGCCCGCCGGTCCGGCTCGTCGCGCAGCGACGCGGCGAGCGCGAGGTGGGCCTCGCGCCGGGCGCCCGAGGACGCGGCGTGATAGACGGCGGACCGGACCAGCGGGTGGCGGAAGCGGACGTCCCGGCCCGTCCGCCGGACGAGCCCGGCCTGTTCGGCGGGCAGCCAGACCTCGTCCTCGGCGCGCGGCAGCCCGGCCAGGACGGTGATCGCGGAGTCGGCGCTGTCCATGGCGGCCAGGAGCAGCAGGGCCCGCGTGGTGGCGGCGGGGAGGCCGGTCAGGCGGGCGGCGAAGATCCGCTCCAGGTGGTCGCCGAGCGGGAGCGGACCGGCGGACGGCAGCCCGGCGGCGGTGTCGTGTGCGGTGGCCGCCCTCGTCAGTTCCACCAGCGCCAGCGGGTTGCCGCCCGCCTGGTCGAGGATCCGCGTTCTGGTACGACCGGTGGGGGGCTTCGGCTGCTTGTCGAGGAGCCGGTCCGCCGCGGCCTTGTCGAGCGGTCCCAGGGTGAGCGTCGGCAGGCGCCGGTCGAATCCCGGGAGGTGTGCGCCGCCACGGGTCCCGATCAGCATCGTCACCGGCTCGCCCTCCAGGCGTCTGGCGGCGAAGGACAGGGCGTCCAGGGAGGCGCGGTCGAACCACTGGACGTCGTCCAGGACGACGAGCACGGGGTGGTGGTCGCCGAGGGCGGACAGCAGGCTCAGGACGGCGACCCCGAGCAGCATGGGATCGGGGGCGTCGGGATTCCGGTCCGAGTCCTGCCCGGCGCCGAAGGCCGTGTCCTGTGCCGTGCCGAAGGCGGCACGCATCGCCGCGCGCTGTCTCTCCGGCAGTTCGTCCACCCCGGCCCGTACCGGCCGCAGCAGTTGGTGCAGCGCGGAGAACGCCAGGCTCGACTCCGCCTCGCTCCCCTCGGCACGCAGGACGCGGGCGCCACCGGCTTCAGCCCGCCGCACCGCGCGGTCGAGGAGCGCGCTCTTTCCCGTGCCCATGTCGCCGACCAGCATCACCACCGGGTCGGCGGCCGCCGAGTCCACCGCACGGAACAACCGGGCCAATTCCACGTCACGGCCAAGGATCAGCTCCCCCGAACCCGAATCCAGGTCCGGCCCCCGCTCCCGTCCCGCGCCCGCACCGACGCCGCCCGTCCGCTCGTCCACCGGTGCTCCAGGAATCGTGGCTCCCCGACAGGAGTCGCCCTGCCTTCCCGCCCAGGCTACAAGCGGCCGTGCCCGGTGTGCGGGCCGTGCGCACGGGTGCAGTCACGTGACTGATACCGGGCCCGCCGAGGCCGGTCGTACGGTCCAGGAAATCCTCCGAATCACCAGGGAAGCCGCATGGAAACAATCGAGCTCGGCAACGTCACCGTCACCCGGGTCCGGGAATACTTCGGCCCCGTCGACATGACGCCCGAGACCTTCTTCCCGGAAAGCCCCCGAGCGGTTTGGGACGACGGCGCTTCCTGGCTGACCCCGCATTTCCTGGACGCCGATACCCGTGTCGTGAATTCCGCGATCCAGACCTGGCTGCTGCGCAGCGAGGGCAAGAACATTCTTGTCGACACCGGGGTGGGCAATCACAAGGAGCGCCCGTACGCGCCGATTTGGAGCCGCCTCGAAACGGGCTTCCTCGCCGATCTCGCCCGGGCCGGAGTCAAGCCCGAGGACGTGGACATCGTGATCAACACGCATCTCCATGTCGATCACGTCGGCTGGAACACGCGCCTGGAAGGTCGGCGCTGGGTGCCCACGTTCCCCAACGCGACGTATCTGATACCGAAGGACGACTTCGACTTCTGGAATCCCGAGAACGGCCACGAGCCGCTGCTCGGCCGCGGCAACCAGAACGTCTTCGAGGACAGCGTGGCCCCGGTGCACGAGGCCGGTCAGACGGTGCTGTGGGAGGACGGCCACCAGGTCGACGCCGCCCTCCGCCTCGACGCGGCTCCCGGGCACACCCCCGGCTCCTGCGTCCTGACCCTCACCTCCGGGACGGACCGGGCGGTCTTCGTCGGCGACATGCTGCACAGCCCCGTGCAGGTCCTGGAGCCCGACGCCAACAGCTGCTTCTGCGAGGACCCCGCGGGCGCCCGCGCCACCCGCCGCAAGGTCCTCGGCTGGGCGGCCGACAACAACGCACTCGTGATCCCCGCGCACCTCGGTGGCCACGGCGCCGCGGAAGTGGCACGCGAGGCGGACAAGTTCGCCATCAAGGGCTGGGCCCCCTTCACCCCGTACGCCGAGCAGGCCTGAGACCCGCAGAGAGGAACCCTCGTGAACCACCACCCCGACCCCGTCGTGACCACGGCCCAAGGGGCCGTCCGCGGCCTGCGCCAGGGCGACACCACCGCCTTCCTCAACATCCCCTACGCCGCCCCGCCGCGCGGCGCCGCCCGGTTCGCGCCGCCCCGGCCGCACGAGCCGTGGGACGGCGTACGGAACGCCACCGAGCACGGGCCGGGCGCGCCGCAGTCCGCGCGCGAACTCGGCGCCGTCGACATGTCCCCCTACTTCGGCACGGGTTGGAGCCGCGGCGAGGACTACCTCACGGTCAACGTCTGGACGCCCGCCTCCGGCGGTGGCGGCCTGCCCGTCATGGTGTTCGTCCACGGGGGCGGGTTCGTCGCCGGGTCGACGCGGTCCGCGCTGTACGACGGCTCGGCCTTCGCCCGCGACGGCGTCGTCCTCGTCACCCTCAACTACCGGCTCGGCATCGCCGGGTTCCTCGACCTCCCCGGCGCGCCCGCCAACCGCGGCCTGCTCGACGTCGTCGCCGCGCTGCGCTGGGTCCGGGAGAACATCGCCGCCTTCGGCGGTGACCCGCACCAGGTCACCCTCTTCGGCCAGTCGGCCGGGGCGACCCTCGTCGGCGGCGTCCTCGCCGACCCCGGAGCCGCGGGCCTGGTCCGCCGCGCGATCGTCCAGAGCGGCAGCGGCCTCGGGGCGTTCACCACCGAGCAGGCCGCCCGCGTCACCGAGGCGGCGGCCCGGCGTCTGGGCGTCCCGCCCCACGCCGACGCCTTCGCGGAGATCTCCGACGACCGCCTCGTCGAGGCCGCCTCCCAGCTCGCCGGCATCGACCTGCGGACCGCGACGCACCGCGACCCGCTGATCGGGCTGAGTCCGTTCAGTCTGGTTCTCGACACCCAGCCCGCCGCATCCGTCGCCGCCGGCCTCGGCGCCGACGTCGACCTGCTGATCGGGACCAACGCGGAGGAGGGAAACCTCTACCTCGTCCCCGTGGGCAAGTACGCCGGCTCGACCGCCGAGGACGTCGACGAAGCGGCGGCGCGGTCGCACCGGGCGGCACGCTCGCGCGACGGTGCGGCGTGGCTCGTCGAGACCTACCGGAAGGCACGCCCCAGCGCGTCGTTCGCCGAGTTGCGGTCCGCCATCATGGGCGACGCGTTGTTCGGCGCGGGGAGCCGGGCCCTGGCCGACGCGCACGCCGCCCACGCCGGGTCCGCCACGTTCGGCTACGAATTCGCCTGGCGGTCGCACGCCCTGGACGGAGAGCTCGGCGCCGCCCACGCGGTCGAGCTGCCGTTCGTCTTCGACCTCGCGCACCTCCCCCGGCTGCGCGGCCCCGCCGCCCTGCTCGGCCCGGACGAGCCGCCCGCGGACCTCGCCGCTCGTGTGCACGGGACCTGGATCCGGTTCGCCAGGACCGGCGATCCCGGCTGGGCCCCGTACGACAGCGAGCGGAGGGCGACGATGCGCATCGACGCCGAGTGGGTTCAGGTCGACGACCCCCGTGGCGAGGAACGGCGGGCGTGGAGCTGATCCTCGTACGCGCACCGGTCCCGCCCCTCCCCCGGCCGACCGGAGTCCGGCCGACTCGGCGGAAGCAGCCCGTACGACACTGGGGATCACCACCGCAGTAGGAGGACCCCATGTCTGCCCCAGAGCCGCGTCCCCGCAGGTGCTGCGCCCCGCGGGGTGCCGCCGCGCTCAGCGATGCCGCCGCCCCGCTCCCCGCACCGGCCGCCCCGCCGCCCGCCCCTTCCGTGACCGTCCCCGCTGTGACCGCGCCTTCTGTGACCGCCCCCGACGTGGACCGCATGGTCACCCTGCCGGGGGGCGAGTTCCTGATGGGGGCGGACGACGCCGAGGGGTTCCCCGAGGACGGTGAGGGGCCGGTGCGTCCGGTCCGTGTGGACGCGTTCCGGCTCGACGCGTACGCCGTGAGCAACGACCGCTTCGCGGCCTTCGCCGCGGCGACCGGGTACGTCACCGACGCCGAGCGGATCGGCTGGTCGTACGTCTTCGCGGGCTTCCTCCGCGCCGAGCTGCGGCGCGTCTCGCCGCGGCCCGAGCACACGCCGTGGTGGTGCGGCGTCAAGGGCGCGAGCTGGCGTGCGCCCGAGGGGCCGGGCAGTTCGGCCGACGGGCGCGGCGACCACCCGGTGGTGCACACGTCCTGGAACGACGCGCGGGCGTACGCGCGGTGGGCGGGCAAGCGGCTGCCGACCGAGGCGGAGTGGGAGTACGCGGCCCGGGGCGGCCTGGAGCAGCGGCGCTATCCCTGGGGCGACGAGCTGGACCCGGACGGGGAGCACCGCTGCAACATATGGCGGGGCGTCTTCCCCACGAAGAACACCGCTGCCGACGGCTACCGCGGCACGGCACCCGTCGACGCCTTCGAACCGAACGGCTTCGGCCTGTACAACATGTCGGGCAACGTCTGGGAGTGGTGCGCCGACTGGTGGTCCACCGACCACGCCACCGCGCGCCCCGCCCACAACCCCCAGGGCCCGCCCACCGGCTCCGCGAAGGTCGTGCGCGGCGGCTCCCACCTGTGCCACGACTCGTACTGCAACCGCTACCGGGTCGCCGCCCGCACGGCCGACGCCGTCGACGGCGGGGGCGGCCACACCGGCTTCCGCTGCGCGCGGTCCCTCGACGAAGGACCGGGCGCGGGCGGCGGCCGTACCGCCTGAGCACCGACATGTGTGCCGGGCGGCCCGTGGGGACGGGACCGCCCGGCGAGGGCCGCGCGTGGGGACGGATCGCGCGGCCGGGGTGTCAGCAGCTCAGGTTGGAGCCCGGCGTCGTGCCGAGGATCTGTGTGAAGGCCTTGTACTTGTCGATGCGGCTCTGGACCTGGGCGGGGTTGCCGCCGTTGCACTCCAGGGCGCCGTTGATGGAGCGGATGGTCTCACCGAAACCGGCGCCGTTGACCATGGCGGCGTGCGGGGTCATGGTGCCGGGGCCGTTCTGGGTGTTCCAGTACCAAAGGCCCGTCTTCCAGGCGATGGCCGGGTTCTGCTCCACCAGGTACGGGTTGTTCAGGAGGTCGATGCCGAGCGCGTCGCCCGCGGCCTTGTAGTTGAAGTTCCAGCTGAGCTGGATGGGGCCGCGGCCGTAGTAGGCGGCCTGCCCTGCCGGACAGCCGTAGGGCTGGTTCCGGTCGCAGTAGTGCGGGTAGTTCGCCTGGTTCTGCTCCACGATGTGCACGAGACCGCCGGTCTCGTGGTTCACGTTGGCGAGGAACGCCGCCGCCTCCTGCTTGCGGACGGTCTCGCTGCCGGTCTTCGTGAAGCCCGGGTAGGCGCCGAGCGCGTCGGTCAGGCCCTTGTACGTGTAGAAGGGATTCCGGTTCGGGAACATCTTGTTGAACTGCGTCTCGCTGACGATGAAGCCGGACGGGTCGGGGTTGCCCGGATCCGTCCCACCGCCACAGGCGCCCTGGTCCGCCCACACGTCGGAGCGGCCCGGAGTCTCGTTCTGGGTCCACCACTTGGCGGTCCAGTTGCGCCCGTTGTACGAGGCCTGCTTGCCGCCCGTGTACACGGACGAGGAGTTCCACGGCGCGGCGCACTCGGCGGCGGACGCCGTGGCGGCGCCCGGACCCAGGACGATCAACGCGCCGATCGTGGCCACCGCGGCCATGAAGCTGGTGATGCGTCTGATCATGCCAACTCTCCTTACGGGCAGAGCGGAAGTCGTCTCCCGCCACGCCATCGGGGGTGCCGCGACTCAAGCGAAAATGGTCTGGACCTGTCAAGGTCTAGACCAAACTGCGAGGGAAATTCGCGGGATCCGTCCAGCATGCGGACCGATGGCGGCGTGGGGGCGGGTGACGTGGGCGTCAACTCGCCTCGTGCGGTGGCACGTTGACGAGCCCGGCCATCCCCCCAGCCCCCCGCATCACAAGACAAGCCTGACCTAGCTAATGCGGCACGGCGTCGCGTCAACGGCCGCTGCCGGGACCCGGAGCCGGGCCCTTCGCTCAGCCCCCGTGCCAGGCGATCACCGCGTCGACGAACGCGACCACCCGCTCACCGACCCGCTCCACACTGCCGTTCTGCACGCTGACCTGCGCCCCCTCCAGCGCGAAGGTGATCTCCGCGGCGGCCCCCGCGGGATCGGTGAGTCCGGCCGCGACGCACATGGCGGTGAGACGGCGCAGTTGCCGCGTTTTGTGGGCCTCGATCACCTGGCGCGCCGGGTGTGCCGCGTCGGGCAGCTCGGCGAGGGAGTTGACGAAGGGGCAGCCGCGGTGCGAGATCGCCGAGAGACCGTCGGCGACGAACGCGGCGACGCCCCTGATCTGCTCCCGGGGGTCGTCCCGCCACCGCTCCTCGATGCGGTCGAAGGCGTCGGCGTACTCGGCGGCGACGATGAGCAGCCACTCCGCCACCAGCGCGTCCTTGGTGCCGAAGTGCCGGTACAGGGCGGCCTTCGTGGTCCCGGCGCGGTCCGCGACGGCCTGCACGCCGACGCCCCTGATCCCCTCGGAGTGGAACAGCTCCTCCGCCGCGTCGAGGATGCGCTCGCGGGGCGGCAGCTTCGCCACCCGCTCCGCCCGGCCCGGCCGCACCGTGTCCGTCATGCCCCGTCCCTCCGCGCCGCTTCCGGCCGTTCAGGCCGCGCCACCCCCATGCTACGGTACCGAGCAGTCTCAGATGATACCGATCGGTATCGTACGGGACTCATCGGTTTCACAGGTCGGAGGGGTTCACATGAAGCTGTCGGAGTACGTGGCGCATGACGCCGTCGGGCTTGCCGAGTTGGTCGCCCGGGGCGAGGTGACCGCGGCCGAGTTGGAGAGCGTCGCGCTGGAGGCGGTCGCCGCCGTCAATCCGCAGATCAACGCCGTGGTGGAGACCTGGCCCGCCGAGGGGGCCGAGACATCCGCCGCAGGGACGCCGACGGCCGGGACCACGTCGGCCGGGGCTCCGCTGGCCGGAGTCCCCTTCCTGCTCAAGGACCTGGGCGTCACCATGGCCGGTAAGCGCACGGAGCTGGGCAGCCGCCTCGCCGAGGGCAACGTCGCCGCCGCGGACTCGCACCTGATGCGGCGCTTCCGCGCGGCCGGGCTCGCCACGTTCGGCCGCACCACGACCCCGGAGTTCGCCTACGGCATCACCACCGAGGCCGTCCTGTACGGGCCGACCCGCAACCCCTGGGACCTCGACCGCTCGACGGGCGGCTCCAGCGGCGGCGCGGCGGCCGCCGTCGCCGCCGGAATCGTCCCGGTCGCGCACGCCACGGACGCGGCGGGCTCGATCCGCATCCCGGCCGCGAGCACCGGTCTCTTCGGCCTCAAGCCGACCCGCGGCCGGGTGTCCATGGGCCCCGATGTCGACGAGATCTTCAACGGCCTGGCCGTCCAGGGCTGCGTCAGCCGCACGGTGCGCGACAGCGCGGCGCTGCTGGACGCGATCCGGGGCCCGGAGAGCGGCGACCCGTACTTCGCCGCGGAGCCGGAGCACCCCTACACCGAGGAGATCACCCGCGCCCCGGGCCGCCTCCGCGTGGGCGTCATCACCCAGGGCGACGGCCGCCGCCGCACCGCGGCCCCGGTTCTCGACGCCGTGTCCCGCACCGCGGAACTCCTCACCTCGCTCGGCCACCACGTCGAGGAGGCCACCTTGGACACCGGTGTGGGGTGGGAGGAGTTCGTCCTGGCCAACGCCCGGCTCTGGACGGCCAACCTGGCCCCCTGGCTCGACTCTCTGGCCGCCGCCTCCGGCCGCCGCGTCGACGCCACCACCGTCCAGCCCGAGACGCTCGCCAGCCACGCCTGGGGCCACCGGGTCTCCGGCGCGGACTTCGTCGGCGCGCTCGGCGTGCGCAACACCGTCGCCCGCGCCGTCGGCCGCCGCTTCGACCGGTACGACGTCCTGCTCACCCCGACCCTGCCCGAACTGCCGCCGCCGCTCGGCGTGTTCGCCGAGGGCGTGGCGGACCTTGACGGCCTCGGCTGGATCGACCGGATCTTCGACCGCGCCCCCTTCACCGTGGCCTTCAACGTCGCCGGGACCCCCGCCATGTCCGTCCCGCTGGCGGCCGACCCCGGCACGGGCCTGCCCGTAGGCCTCCAGTTCGCCGCCGCCTACGGCCGCGAGGACACCCTGTTCCGGCTCGCCTCCCAGCTCGAACGAGCCGCCCCCTGGTCCGACCGCACCCCCTCCGTCCGGGCCGGAACCCTCTGACAGAGCTGCTCGAACACCGCCTGGACGCGGGGCAGTCGCTCCCTGCCGCGCCGGGCGGCCAGGTAGATCGCGTTGCCGACGGGGCCCTCGGGGGTGTGGAGGATCGCCAGTGCCCCCGCGTCCAGGCCCGCCTGGGCCAGGTAGCGGGGGACGACGCCGAGTCCCGCGCCCGCCCGGATCGCGGCGACGGCCGCGCGCATGTCGGCGACGGTGAGCGCCGGTTCCGGCGGGAACGTGTCCCAGCAGGAGCGGAAGTAGCGGCGGGCCATCGGCATCGCTCGGGAGTAGCCGACGAAGGGGCGGGCGTCCCGCGGCTCGCGGTAGGGCGGGTCGCCGGGGCGGCCGATCAGCACGAACTCCTCGTCGCAGAGGTGTCGCAGGTACAGGCTCCGGGTGGGCGCCCCCTCGATCTTCGTGACCACGGCGAGGTCGAGCTCGTCCTGGAGGAGGGCCTCGGTCAGCTCGGGCGAGAGTCCGATGCGGCAGTGGACCGTACGGGCCCCGGCGGCCAGGAGCGGGGCGAGGCGCGGCAGCACCCGCGCCTCCAGGAGGTCGGCGGGCGCGCCCAGGAGCACCGGCGTGGCGCTGTCGTCGGCGCCCGGAGCCATGACGTCGAGCGCCCCGTCGAGCGCGTCCAGGTGTCCGGCGATCCGGTTGGCGAGGAGGTGCGCCTCCTCGGTGGGCGCGACGCCGCGGCCGGACCGCTCGAACAGGGCCCGGCCCGCGAGCCGCTCCAGCGCCTTGACGTGCCGTGACACGGCGGGCTGCGAAAGTCCCAGCGTGTCGGCCGCCCTGGCGACACCGCCCGACCGGTAGACGGCGAGGAAGCTGCGCAGGGTACCTAGATCCGCCCGGTGGGTCATGGCCGGTGGGCTCCTTCGACAACGCCTTCGCGGACGGGGGGACTTGACCGGCTCGGTGGGCTCTGCGGACCCGGTGGGCCGGGTGGGCTCGATGGGCTCTGCGGACCCGGTGGCCCCGGTCGGCTCTGTGCGCTGCTCGGCAGGCCCTGTGCACGGTCGGCGCCCGGGAGCGTGATCGTGAAGGCCGTCCCCGCCCCGGGCTCCGAGCGGACGGTGACCGTGCCGCCGTGGGCGGTGACCACGCCCTGCACGATCGCGAGGCCGAGTCCGGAGCCCGGCCGGTCGGCGCGCCGTTCGCCGCGCCAGAACCGGTCGAACAGGTGCTTCTGGTCCGTCGGCGGGATGGCGGGGCCCTCGTTGTGGACGGTGACGCGGACCTGCCCGTCCGTCGCGGTGCCGGTCAGGCGCACGGCGGTGCCGGGGTCCGCGTGCCGCAGGGCGTTGTCCACGAGGTTGCCGATGGCGCGCTGGAGGGCGAGCGGGTCCCCGAGGACCGGCAGGGTCGTGCCGTCGTCGGATCCGGTGAGGGTGACGCCGGTGTCCGGCGGGGCGAGGGCGCGGCTCTCCTCGCGGATCTGCCGGTTCAGCGCGGCGACGTCGACGCGTTGGTGGCCCTGCTGCCGCGACTCCCAACGGGCCAGCGCGAGCAGGTCGTTGACCAGGGCCGTCATGCGCTGGGTGGCGCGGTCGACGCGTTCCAGGGACCGGCGGGCGGGCGCGCCGGACGGCAGGTCGCGCACGGCGACGTCCAGGTTGGTGCGCACGATCGCCAGGGGTGTGCGCAGTTCGTGGCTGGCGTCCGCCACGAACCGCTGCTGGGAGGTGAACGCCGTGTCGAGGCGGTCGAGCATGTCGTCGATCGTGTCGGCGAGGCGCTTCAGCTCGTCGTCGGCGCCCTTGTGCCGGATGCGGCGGGTGAGGTCGGTGGCCTGGATCTGGCGCGTGGTGGAGATCAGCCGGTCGACCGGCGCGAGCACCCGCCCCGCGATGAGCCGCCCCACGAACACGCTCACCAGGAAGAGGCCGAGCAGGCTCCAGGCGAGCAGCTCCCGCAGCGTCGACAGGGTGGCGCGGTTCGCGGCGGCCTCGAACGGCACGAGCGAGGCCGGGTCCGCGTCGACCCGGGCGAAGTGGCCGCCGGTGACGACGCCCCCGGTGCGGGCCACCTCGTCGGACAGGGAGCGCCGGGTGAGCGCCGCCCCGCAGATGAAGTACAGCGCGGTCACGAGCACGGCGGCGAGGCCGAAGACGACCGACGAGTAGACGAACGCGAGCCGGTTGCGGGCCGAGTGCAGCCGCCGCGGCGGGGCCGGTGTCATGGGGTGCTCCTGAGGAGGTAGCCGAGCCCGCGGACGGTGACCAGGGGCTGGGGCGCGCCGTCCGCGGCGAGTTTGCGCCGCAGCCCGAGCACGGCGACCTTGACGATCTGGCTGAACGGGTCGAGGTGCGCGTCCCACACGTGGTCGATGAGTTCCTCGGCGGGAATCGCGCGGTCCGGGTGGGTCATGAAGTACCGCAGGAGCGCGAACTCCTTGCGGCTGAGGCCGAGCGGCCTGCCGTCGCGCCACGCCTCGCCCCCGGCGGTGTCGAGGACGAGGTCCCCGCAGCTGAGGACGGCGCCGGAGCGGCCGCCGTCCCGGCGCAGCAGGGCCCGGATCCGGGCGGCGAGCTCGTCGAAGTCGAAGGGCTTGACCAGGTAGTCGTCCGCTCCGGAGTCCAGGCCGTGGATCCGGCTGCCGACCGCGTCGAGTGCGGTCAGCATCAGGACGCGCGGGGCGACCCGGGCCGACGGCGCGGTCGCCCCGCCCGCCTTCAGTCGTCGGCACACCTCGTCGCCGCGCATGTCGGGCAGCAGGACGTCCAGGCACACCAGGTCGTACGGGGTGTGGGCGATCTGGGCCAGGGCGGTGGTGCCGTCCAGGGCGATGTCGACCGCGTAGCCGTCACCGCGCAGACCGTCGGCGATCCCTTCGGCGAGGTCGGATTCGTCTTCCACGACGAGAATGCGCATGGTGCAGTGTCACCCCCGGCCCGGGCGGCAGGTCACTCGGGGCAGGTCGTCGCCGACCGGCGGGACGTCGGTCACGGCGCCGGTACGCGCAGCTCGGACACCCAGAACGGGAGCTTCGGCGGGGTCGTGCCGCTGACGGCCGCCGGGCTGCCCAGGGTGTTGAACTGCGAGTTGACGACGAGCAGCCGCCCCTTGTGGACGGCCGCCCCCGTCGGGAACGCGAACGTCGAGTGCGCCGTGTCCTTGAGGGCGCGCGCCGAGCCGAGGTCGGCGGCGAGGGCCAGGCTCTTCACCGAGCCGGGCTGGTTCTGTACGACGTACAGGGTCCGGCCGCGCAGCACCAGGCCGTCGGGGGTGTTCAGCGTGCCGGACGGCGTGGTCACCGGGGTGACCCGGCGCTGTGCGATGTCCACCCGGTACAGGGCGTTCTCGTTGCGCTTGCCGATCACGAGGTGGCGGCCCGAGGGGTCGGCGGCGATCCCGTTGACGTTGATGCCGGGGGCGCCCGGCGCGGACACGTACCGGACGGGCGTGCCCGTGAAGTCCATGAACTTCTCCAGGTCGTAGCCGGTGCCCCGGGGCTTGGCCCGCCAGAGCACGGGTGCGACCGAGTCCGTGACGTAGGCGCTGCCGTCGGGTGCGATGGCGACGTCGTTGAGGAACGTCTGCCCGGCGCGCAGGCCGGTGTCGAGGCGGCTCACCAGGCGCGCCGTCCTGGTGTCGTACACGAAGATCTGCCCGGTCTGCCGACCGGCGACGACAAGGCGTCCGCCGGCGAACGCGAGGCCCGTCGCGATGGTGCGTCCGTCCGCTCCGGCGGGCGAGAAGACCCGCAGGTCACCGGGTGCGCCGACGCGGCCCGTGTAGAGCGTGCCGTCCTTGACCGAGCCGACGTAGAAGCGTCCGGTGGCGGGGTCGACGGCGACGCTCTCGGGGAACACCTGGTCGCCGGGGAGGGCGTGGACGAGGGCGGCCTTGGCGCGCGCGGCCGGGTCCGGGGCGGCGGTGTCCTGTGTGGTGGCGCGGGGTCCGGACGGTGTGGGGACGGCTGCCGTCGCGCTCGCCGTGACGGCGAGCCCGGCCAGTACGGCCACGGCGGCCGAGGCGACCGGCAGTGCGCGACGACGGGACGTGTGCTTCATCGGGCGGATCCTCTCTGCTGCCGGGGCGCTCACCGCCCCGGTACGACGACGCCAAGCAGATCCCACCGATGGTTAGCGGCCGGTTAGCGAAGGGCCTCTGACCACGCACGATCCTGCATCGGTGAGGAACGGAAGCGTTATGGCTCGCGGCGGCGGCCCCGGGTTTGGCTGACATCGCCGCCGGGGCCCGCCGTCTCCCCGGCACTCCAGCACCCCGGCACCCCACGAACCCAGGAGGTATCCAGGTGGGATCCACCCCGTCCCCCGACCCGTCGCCCCTCGCGTCACGCGACCCGTCGCCCGCTCCGTCCCGCACCGCGCCCCCGCACACCCCGCACACCACCCGCAGGCAGGCCCTCGCCGCGCTCGCGGCCACCGCGGCCACCGCCACCGTCCCGGTCCTCGCGCCGGGCACGGCCTCCGCCCGTGAGCGCGGCGAGCGCCCCGTCGCCGACACCATCCTGTTCAACGGCCGTGTCACCACGCTCGATCCACGCCGCCCCGAGACCACCGCGCTCGCCGTCCGCGGCGACAGAGTCCTGGCCACGGGCCCCGACGCCGTGATCCATCGGCTGGCCGGGGACCGCACCCGGCTGATCGACCTGCGCGGCCGCCGTGTCGTCCCGGGCCTCACCGACTCCCACACCCACCTCATCCGGCAAGGGCTCAGCTACACCCAGGAGCTGTCGCTCGCCGGGGTCCGGTCGGCCGCCGAGGCGCTGCGGCTGATCCGCCACCAGGCCGAGCGCACCCCGCCGCCGCAGTGGGTCAGGGTGGTCGGCGGCTTCACCCGGCACCAGTTCGCGGACGGCCGCCTGCCGACGCTCGCGGAGCTCAACGCGGCGGTGCCCGACCGGCCCGTCTTCCTGCTCCACCTGTACGACCGCGCCCTGTTGAACCGCACGGCGCTGCGGATACTCGGCTTCACCAAGTCGACCCCGGCGCCGCCCGGTTCGGAGATCGAGCACGACGCGGCGGGCAACCCGACCGGGCTCCTGATCGCGAGGCCGAGTGCCACCCTGCTGTACTCGACCCTCGCCCGGCTGCCCGGCCTGTCCCCCGCGGACCAGTCGGTCTCGACCCGGCACTATCTGCGCCACCTCAACGCCCGGGGCGTCACCGGCGTCATGGACGCGGGCGGCGGCCACCAGACGTTCCCCGACGACTACGACGTCATCGGCCGTCTGCACCGGGCCGGGCAGCTCACCGCGAGGATCGGCTACCACGTCTTCACTCAGCGGCCCGGCGACGAGCTCGCGGACTTCCGGCGCATGGCGGACCTCGTGTCCCCGGGCGACGGCGACGGGATGCTGCGCATGCTCGGCGCCGGGGAGATGCTCGCCTACTCCGCCGCCGACTTCGAGAACTTCGAGGAGCCACGGCCCCGGCTGCCCGACACGATGGAGGCCCAGCTGCGCGGCGTCCTCTCCTTCCTGGGCGAGCGGCGCTGGCCGTTCCGGCTGCACGCCACGTACGAGGAGTCGATCAAACGGTTCCTCGACGTCATCGAGGACGTCCACGGGCGGGGCGGCCCGGACGTGCCGTTCGTCCTCGACCACGCCGAGACGATCAGCGCCCGCAGCATCGACCGCGTCGCCCGCCTCGGCGGCCGGATCGCCGTGCAGCACCGCATGGCCTTCCAGGGCGAGACGTTCATGCGGCGCTACGGCGCCGCGGCCACCGCGCACACCCCGCCCGTACGCCGCATGCTGCGGGCCGGCGTCCCGGTGGGCCTCGGCACCGACGCCACCCGCGTGGCGAGCGACAACGTCTGGATCGCGCTGCACTGGCTGGTGACGGGGCGCAGCGTCGGCGGCCGGGTCCTGCACCCGCCGGAGAACCGGCTCGACCGGATCACCGCGCTGCGCCTGCTGACCCAGGGCAGCGCCGCCCTCGCCGACGAGGACAGGGACAAGGGCACGCTCTCCCCCGGCCGGTACGCCGACCTCGCCGTGCTCCGCGAGGACTACCTCACCGTGCCCGCGGAGCGCATCCCGGAGATGGCGTCGGTCCTGACCATGGTCGGCGGCCGCGTGGTCCACGCCGGGGCCGAACACGCGGCGCTCAACCCGCCGTTGCCGCCGGTGCGGCCGTCGTACTCACCGCTCGTGACGGGAGCGAACGCGCCCTGACACCGGCCCGCCCGCGACGCCGACGGCTCTGGCCCGCCCGCGACGCCGATGGCCCTGGCGGCAAGCCCCTACTTCTTCGGCTCCCGGAAGCGCCCGAACGCCTTCGAGAGGGCCTTCAGCGGCGATCCTTCGCCCTTGGCGGCCCCGTCCCCGGACGGCCGGGCCGCGCCGTCGCCGCCGGTGACCTCGGCCAGGGCGGCCTGCGCCGCCTCGGCCGCCTCGCGGTACAGGTCACGGGACTTCGTCATGGCGTCGAGCGCCTCGGCATACTTGCCCACCATGCCCTGGGCGTGCACCAGCTCCTCGTCCGGGGTGAGCAGGTGCCAGCCCTGGCGCAGCCGCGTCAGGGCCTGCTCGGCCTCGGCGGGCAGCGGTCGCGGCAGGGCGGCGAACTCCTTGATCCGGTCGAGGAGTTCGGTCGGCTCCGAGCCGTCGAGGAAGACGCTGCGCACCGTGAAGCGGTCCGCGTCGTAGTCCGCGCTCGGCGGCTCCATCGCCAGGACGACGGCGCCGCCGCGCGGCATCCGCACGCCCAGCTCCCGCTTCATCGCGAAGTCGGCGATCTGCGCCTGCTCGGGTGTGCCCCGGTGCTCGATCACCCGGTGCCGCAGGCCCGGCGGCAGGAACGTCGCGATCGGCTGCTGGCCCACCGCGTCCGGTGTCATCGCCTCGTGCACCACGACATGGATGAACCAGCTCTGCCGGGTGCAGTCCCGCAGCCGGCGGCGCAGTTCGTCGTCGTCCTTCGGCAGGTGGTTCGCCGCGCGCAGGCGGACGTCCGACACCGTGTCGTGGTCCCAGGCGACCTGGTCGCTGTCGGGCCACAGCATGGTGGCGGGCGAGGGCCAGCGCGCGTCCCACACCCGGTCCGCCTCGGCGGCGAGGATCCAGGTGACGCCGTCGCCGTCCTTGCGGCGGCTCTCCGAGTCGTACGTGGTGAGCTGGGCGCGCACCGTGACGTCGTCGTCCACGCGCCAGCGGGCCTCGAAGACACGGCGGGCGAGGGGGCCGGGGTCGGCGGATTCGTCCCGGGGGTGCAGCACGGTGGTGCGGGCCGCCTCGGCGGGGTCGAGGTCCAGGAAGTCGTCGAGCACCCCGGCCGCCTTGAGGGCGATCAGGTTGCGTCGGACGTCCTGCTCGGGCTCGGGCCCGAGGTGGCGCCCGCGCCCCAGCCACGCGGTGTCGGGGGCGGTGGTCGATGAGGTGGTGTTTTTGGCCATGGAATCGTTCTGTGGGTGATCGGGGCGCGACCGGTATGGTCCGTGAGAACCCTTGAGTCTCCCAGGTCAGAACCCTTCTGCCCCAAGGGGCATCAGCAAACTGTCGACTTCGGCTTCAAAGAAGTCACCTTCTCATGGAGTCGGGTGGAGTCGGGAGCCTTGGCTCGAAAACGGGCGCGCGCGACCGGCCGGGGCGGCAACCGTCGGCGTGGGGCGCGCACCCCCGCGCGTGCGCCGCATGCGGTGGATCTTGCCGACTCTTTCCGGCCGATTGCGCCCCGGCTGAGCCCGCCCGGCCGGGACCGCGCAGAGTGGTCCCCATGACGACTCCCGCAGAGCTGCTCCGCTCGTTCGCCCGCACCCGCGCCTCGCTCGACGGCGAGGAGGTCACGTACTGGTGGTCCGGGGACGTGTACACCTGGGCGCCCGACGAGCCCTACCAGCGGGTCTTCGGCTTTGAAGGGCTCAATGTCGCCCGCCTGGTCCAGGACGCCGAAGCCGGTCCTGACGCCTACCGACTGCTCACCCGCGAAGCGGCCTTCTTCCTGGATCCCGGCACCCGCGAGATCCTGGAGACCTGGCAGGACCTGCCGGTGGCGCACATCTGGAACGACCCCGCGAACCAGAAGTGGCGTCCCTTCCCGATACCGACGACCGAGCTGGGCGGCCAGGTCTGCTTCAGCCTGGAGATCCCGCTGTCCTACCCCTCGCCCCTGCCGGTGGCCCAGTATCCGGCGCACTCGGCGGGTGACACGTACAAGGCCCTCGAGCTGTTCCAGTTCTTCGCCGACCGCGCCGACCTCGCGGGCCCGGCGCCCAGCGTCCCGGCCACCATGTCGTGGACCCGGATGTCCCCGTGGCTGCCCTGGATGGCCCGCGGGCAGCGGCCCGGCGGTCTCACCTTCCACTGCCGGGGCCGCAAGCTCGCCTCGTACGCCGAGGTCCCCGAGCGCACCCGCGCCTACATCGCCGACCACCAGCCGGAGTTCGCGCACGCGCCGCAGCGGTGGAGCGAGCCGAACGAGACCAGCTGGACGTACTTCCGCAAGCTCAACCCGCCGAAGTAGCCGGGACAGGAACGATCCGCCATGCCACCCGTCCGCGTCCCCCACGCCTCCCTCTCCCTCGATGGCTTCGCGACCGGAGAGGGCCCGAGCCGCGACGCGCCGTCGCCCAGCGGGGTCACGCACCTGATGTTCACCCGCGCGAGCCTTTGAATCGCGGTGGTCGTGCGGGCCGGGTACAGATGTGATCATGACCGCGACCAGCGCATCCGCCCCCGGCACGACCACCCGCTCCCCCGCCGTCGCCATGCTGCGGCTGCTCGGGGGGTTCCAGATATCCCAGGCCCTGTACGTCGCGGCCCGGGCCGGGGTCGCCGACGAGCTGGGCGGCGGGCCCCGGCCGGTGGGCACGGTGGCCGAGGCCACGGGGCTCCGGCCCGATTTGCTGCGCCGCCTGCTGCGGAGCCTCGCCACCGAGGGGGTCTTCGCGTACGACGAGGAGCGGGACTCCGTGGCTCTCGGGCCGCTCGGGCACACCCTGCGCGGTGACTCCGACGAGTCCGTCCGTGACATCGCCCTCATGTGGATGGAGACCCACTACCGGCCCTTCGGCCGGCTGTGGTCCACGCTGCACGACGGAGTGCCCGCCGCGGAGCGGGAGTTGGGCAAGCCGTTCTTCGACTGGCTCGGCGAGGACCCGGACCGGGTCGCGGGGTTCAGCGCCGCCATGGCCGACATGATGCGCGCCATCCGCCGGGACGCGATCGACGCCCTCGACCTGACCGGTGTCGGTCACCTGGTCGACATCGGCGGAGCCGACGGGACGGGCCTCGCCACCCTCGCGGCCCGCTACCCGCGGCTGCGCGGCACCGTCTTCGACCTGCCCCATGTCGTGGAGGCCGCGCACGCCACCCTGAGCCGGGCCAAAGTCGCCGACCGCGTCGACACCCGGGGCGGCGACTTCTTCAAGAGCGTCCCGGAGGGCGCCGACGCGTATCTCGCCTGCTTCATCCTCCACGACTGGAACGACGAGCAGAGCACCCGCATCCTGGAGCGCGTCCACGAGGCGGCGGCGCCCGGCGCCCGGCTCCTCCTCGTCGAGACCGTCCTCGGCCTCGGTCCCGCACCCGAGGTCGCGACCCTCCTCGACCTGACCATGATGGGCATGCTCGACGGACGCGAGCGCACCCTCGAGGACTGGCGCGCCCTGCTCGCGGGCGGCGGGTTCCGGCTGGACCGGACCGTGGAGACGGCGGGCCCCATGTGTGTCGTCGAGGCGGTCAGGGTGGACCGCTGACGCGCGGCGGCCCCTGACGGCGGTGCGCCGTCCCGGCAGGGCCCGAGGGCCGGCGGGCGCGCGCTGGAGACGGTCAGCGCGTCAGGAAGGCGCGGAGCGCGGCGACCAGCGCGGCCGGGTCGTCCTCCTGCACGTTGTGGCCCGCGTCCGGCACGACCACGAGTTCGCCTTCGGGGAGGCGCTCGACGAGGCGTTCCGCGGTGGGCTGCGGGAGCACCTTGCTGCGGCCGCCGCGCACGAGGAGCACCGGCAGGCCGGTGAGATGGGCGGCGATCCGGTCGGTGGCGGCGAGGATGGCGGGGAAGTCGGGCGGGCGCGGATCGCCCTTCGGCACCCACGGGCCGCCGGGCGCGCGGCGGAACAGCGCGCGCATCCGGTACGCGACGCGGGTGCGGTCGGCCCGCGGATTCACGCGCAGCGCCGCGTCCACCACCGCGTCGAGTTCGTCGACCGGGCCGAGCCCGGCCATGAAGGTCCGGACGCGTTCGGTGCTCTCGAAGTCGACGCCGGGTGCGACGTCGATCAGCGCGAGGCGTTCGACGCGGCCCGGGTGCGCGGCGGCGGCGTGGGCGGCGACCGCGCCGCCCAGCGACATGCCGACGAGGCGCACCCGGTCGAAGCCGAGGTGGTCGGCCGCGGCGACCACGTCGTCGGCCATCGCGGCGATCCGGTAGTCGTCGGACCAGTCGCTGTCACCGTGGCCGCGCAGGTCCAGTGCGACGAGCCGTGCGGCCCCGCGCAGGCCGAGGCAGACGAAGTCCCAGGTGTGCGCGTTCAGTCCGCCGCCGTGCAGCAGGAGCACTCCGGGGCCCGGGCCGCCCCAGTCGAATCCGTGCAGCCGACAGCCCGCGCGGGACCAGAAGACGTCGCGCGGCGGTGCCGGATCGTGGATCCGCACGCCCAGCGACGCCGCAAGATCGGCCATCGACGGGGCCGAGGTCCGTTCGTTCACCGCGACCTCCCTACCTTGAGGGCCCAAGGTAAGCCCCTTACCTTGGACCGTCAAGGTAAGCTTGTGAGGTGGCTACCCGTAGACGACGCACTCCCGACGAGGCCAAGCGACTGATCCTGGAAGCCGCGGGCGAGCTGCTCGCCGCGGGCGGCCCGGCGGCCGTGCAGGTACGGGCCGTGGCCGCCGCGGTCGGGGTGTCCGACGCCGCGGTCAACCACCACTTCGGCACCCGCGAGCAGTTGCTGTCGGCGCTGCTGCGCTTCGGCGGGAAGAAGCTCAAGGCCGAGCTGCGCGCCGCCCTGGACACCTGGTCCGACGGGCCCGCCGACCCGGCCGACCTGGTGCGGACGCTGTCCGCGCCCTACGCCGACGGCTACGCCGAACTGGCCCTCGCGCTGCACCAGTCGGGCTGGCGGGACACCGGGAGCGGGCTGCTCGACGAGATCGTGGACCGCCTCCACGCACAGGCACGGGCGACCTGCGCCGACACCGGCCGGACGCCCCCGGCCCGCGAGACCGTCCAGCTCACGGTGGCCGCGCTGCATCAAGCCGTCGCCATGGAGCCCCTGTTCGGCGCCGAGTTCCGCAGGAGCGCGGGCCTGGACGCGGCCGCGCGCGAGCAGACGCTGCGCTGGTGGACCGAGATCCTGCGCTCCACCCTCGCCGGAGCGCCCACCGGGTCCCCCGGCCGGGACCGGTGACGGTCGTCGCCGTGGCACGGGACCACCCCGGCGTGCGCCTCGGCATGCGGGGCAACCGGGCGGGGACCGGGCGAAGGTCGGGTGGTCCTCGGTCGTGGGGTTCCCCGGGACGGGCGGCACCGGTTCGCTGGAGGTGTGCGGCGACTCGGGGGTGAGGGCGATGGACATCACGGGTGCGGGCGCGCCGGTCGTGGCGATCGTCGGCGTACTCGGAACCCTCCTTTCGGCCCTGCTCACCCAGCGGGCGGCCGAGCGCAGTCGGCAGCGCGAAATGGAGCGGGCCGAGCGGACCCAGGCGTGGGCCAGGGAGACCGAGGAGCGGCGGGCCTGCTGCATCGCGCTCAACACCGCGTCCCGGCAGTATCTGGCCGCCCTCACCGACCAGTCGCACGCCCTGGCCCGCGCCGAGGATCCACGCGCGGCGCGCCAACGCCTCATCGAGGCCCGGGACCTGCACCGGGACGTGTACGCGGAGGCCCAGCTGCGACTGCCCGACCCGGTGCTCGCCCTCGCCGGGGAGGCCACGCACGCGCTCGGTGCCCTCTACGGCCGGCTCCGGCGCCTGGACGACGGCGTTCCCCGGCCGGGTGACTCCCTCGACGCCGCGCAGCGGGAGATCGACGCCCTGTGGGAACGGCTGCGGGAGCTGCGCAGGGGCATGCGCGCGGACCTCGGAGCCTCGGGCCCGTCCCGGCCCGGCCGCCCCGCCGCCCCCGAGCCGCACCCCGCCCCCACCGGTCCGGGCGCGTTCCGGGCGGGTTCGGGGCGTTGATCGGGCGCTGGAGGAAAACCTCGGCGATCGGGCTTCGCGGTGGCTGACATCTCGTCATCATGGAGTCCGCAAAGTGCTGTTGAGATCTTCAGGACGTGAGGAGTGCCGGTGGGGGAAGAAGAGGAGAGCGGTGGCGTGCAGGCCGTGCGGGGCTGGGCCCGTGACGCCGTCGCGCGGGCCAGGGCGCTGCTTCCGGCGCCGCCCGCGGTCGCCGTGCCCACGCGCGCCCACGACGAGTCGATCACCGAACTCGACGCCCTCTCCCACCTGTTGGACCACGATCCGGAGCTGCGCGGCTCGGTGACCGTATGGCTCGGCGGAGCCCTCACCCTGCGCCACGCCGCCGGGGGCGGAACACCCGGGGACCGGGAGCGGGCGCACACGCTGCTGCGGGACGCGCGGGACCCGGCGACGCGGACCGGAGCCTCGGTCCGCGCCGAGGACCGGCGGTGGGCCGCGCTGTTCCTGCTGACGCACGCGATGCCGTTGCAGGAGATGCTCGGCGGGCTCGCGCCGGAGCCGGACGCGACCGCCATGTTCGACATGATCATGCGGAACGGGCCGAGCGGGATGGCCGCCTTCGCAGCCGAGATCCAGGAACTGGTGACCGAGGCGGCCGAACTCCCGCTGCCGCCGGAGCACCTGAGGCAGCTCCGGCAGGTGCGCGACCTGTACACCCAGCCCTCGGCCGCCGGACTCACCGAGCTGTTCACGAGCCTCATGCCCGACGACGGGCTCCCCGGCACCGACCACATGCGGCAGACGATGATGAACCTGCTGGCCACGATGACCGGCGGCGCGGGCCCGAAGGCCGGAACGGGCACGGCGTCCCGCACCGGCGCCGACACGAGCGCCACGCACGACATGCCGCCCCCTGCCGCCAGGACCGACGCCCCCACCCGGACCTCCACCACCGGGACCGAGGCCAACACACCGGGCTCCTCGGACCCCTCAGGCCCCTCGAACCCCGCCCCCGCCCCCGCTGCTGCCGACGCCCCGGCCACGCCCCGCACCCCCGACGACATCCGTCGGCTCCTGGCCGCCTGGCAAGCCGTCCAGACCACGTCCGTGGACTTCGTGAACCATGCCGGTGGCGGCGACCCGGCCGCCCTCAACCAGCAGCTCGCGCGGCTGCGCGAAGCCCGGGACGGGCTGCCGGACGACATGCCGGACAAGGACGCTCTCGACGGGCTGATGGCGTTGCTGCTCGGCGTCAGCGACGGCGCCGGCGGCACCCTCCAGGACCAGGCCCTCGGCCTCGCGCACACCCGGACGGTCACCGACTACCTGCGGCGCAAGGGGGAGAGTTCCATCCCCATGGCCGACCTCTTCCCGGTCATGGCCGAGGCGATGGACCTGATGACGGAGGCCAGGACCGCCGGGCAGACCGAGGACGTGGAGCGGCTCCGCGCCCTGCTGACCAGGGCCGAGGCCTTCGCCGACACCGTCCCCGAGGACCACGCCCTGCGTGCGGTGGCCGTCCTGGCCCGCGCCATGGCGCGCATGATGCTCGGCCGGTGCACCAGGGACAAGGAACTGCTCCTGGGCGGCCTCGCGGACCTCGAAGAGGGCAAGGCGGCCGCGGGGAACAGCAAGCTCCCGATCGGGGACGACGTACTCGCGGCCATCGCTCCCGACGCGGCGGCCATGCGCGCGATCCTCAACGGCGACAGCACCGGCACCCCGGACCGGGAGGTGCCGCCGCCGGACGCGCCCGCCGACCAGTTGCACTCCGCCGCGACCCGCCTGCGCATGCGCTACGACGTCACCAAGGACCCGGCGGACCTCGACGCCGTCATCGCCACCCTGGAACGGCTCCGCGAGCACGTCCGGCAGGGCCGGGCCCCGCGTGTCGCCGCCGACGCCCTGTGGTCGCTCGCCGACTGCTACCGCGCCCGCTGGCACCGGGAGCACGACAAGTCCGACGCGGACGCCGTCACCGACACGGCGAACGAGGCCATGGCCACCCTCGCCGCCGACGTCCTCCTCCAGCGCGGCGCCGAGCACCGGCTGACGACCGCCCGCACCGGCGCCTCCCTCTGCCTGCGGGCCGCCCTGTGGGCCGCCGCGCACGAGCGGGTGCCCGACGCGGTGACCGCGCTGGAACTGGGCAGGGCGCTGGTGCTGCAGGCGGCGGCCACGTCCCGGGCCGTACCGGAACTCCTGGAGGAGCGCGGCCACCCCGAACTCGCCGCCGCCTGGCGGAAGTCCGGCGCGGCCGACAGCGCCGAACTGCCCGCCGAGCTGCCGAGCACCCTGCGCCGCCAGGCCCTGGAGGCTCTCGGCTACCGGACGGAGGGCGGACTGCTCGCCACCCCCACCCTGCGCGAACTGGCGGACGGCGTGGGCGAGGCAGGCGCGGACGCCCTCATCTACCTGGTGCCCGGCAGCGACGGCGAGGCCCCCGGCATGGTGCTGGCCGTGGGCCCCGAGATCGGTGTCGGCGTGGGCCCGCTGCCCACGCTCTCGGCCGCGCGGAGCGCCCCACTTGAGCGGTATCTGGACGCGGCCGCGGCCCGCCCCCCGGATCACGTCGACGAGGAGGCGGAACGCGTCTGGGAGGAGGCCCTGGCCGACCTGTGCGACTGGGCCCACGAGGTGTTCGCCCACATCCTGCCCGGCCTCACGGAACACCTCCCGCAGGACCCGGAGGAACACCGCACCCCCCGCGTCGTCCTGGTCCCCTGCGGCCGCCTCGGCATCGTCCCCTGGCACGCGGCCCGCTTCCCCGCCGACGCCCCGTACGACTACCTGTGCCAGGCCGCGGTGATCAGCTACGCCGCCTCCGGCAGCCAGTTCCTGCGTACGGCGAAACGCGCGCCGCGCGACCCGATCTCGGCGCCCGCGATGGTGGCCGACCCGAGCATCTCGCTGACGTACGCGGAGCTGGAGGTCATGGGGCTGCGCCACGCCTTCTACCCGGGGGCGCGGCTGTACGGCGACTTCGCCACGCTCCCGCCCGACTCGGTGCCGGCCGGGACTCCCGACCAGCTCCTCGCCCTGCTCGGCCAGGACCACTCGATGGTCCATCTGGCCACGCACGGCATGGCGGGAACGCGACCGACGGAGTCGGCCCTGCACCTCGCCCCCGGCGAGCCCGGCGAGGAGGTCGGGCGGCTCACCGTGACGCGCCTCCTGGACCGCCCGCAACCCGCCGAACAGGACGCTCCGGACGGCCCGTTGATCGTCCTGAGTGCCTGCGAGACCGACCTGAGCACCCGTGACCACGACGAGGCCCTGACCCTCACCACGGCGTTCGTCTCGGGCGGCGCACGCGATGTCGTGGGGTCCCGGTGGACCGCGCGGGACGGCGCTTCGATGCTCCTGATGACGGTCTTCCACCACCAGCTGCGGGCCGGGCTCAGCCCGGTCGACGCGCTGCGGGCCGCGCAGCTGTGGATGCTCGACCCGGAGCGGCAGGATCCGGGCTGCCTGAGCGCCGAGGTGCGGGCGGACGTGCGCCGCACCGACCTGCAACGGCCCGCCGTCTGGGCCGCGTTCATCCATCAGGGCCACCCCGGCCGGGGAGAGGAGAGCGCATGAACCAGGCAGAGGACGGCGGGGCGAAGGTGCTCCGCCTCGTCGACGAACACCTGGACAGCGTCCGCGAGCGGCTGAGCGACGAGCAGTACGAGCTGCTGCTCACCCACCTGCGCGCGCTCGCCGAAACCCCGACGGGCGACGCCAGGGCCGTCCGACGGGCCTTCCAGAACGTACGCCTGGCTCTGGTGCCGCTGCCGTTCGACCACCCGGTCCGCGAGGCCCTGGACGCCGTCCGGCTCACCGGTACCGCCCCGGTCGGCGACCTCGCCGTCGCACGGACGCAGCTGCTGCTCGCCCGGATCACGGCCCAACCGGATCCGCCCCCCGACACCGCGGCCATCATCGCCGCAGCCGAGGACCGGCTGCTGCGCGCGCCCGCCCTGTCGGCCGCCGAGGTCCGCATCCGGTACGCCGGTGCGGCGCCGCCCCCCGAGCTGATCCGGCTCGCCCACCCCGAACTCGGCGACCGCTACCCGGAGTTCCAGTTCGAGCCCGACGGCGGCGCGCCGTACGAGGTCGTCCTCGAGGTCAACCGGGTGCTGCTCGCCGACGCGGACCCGTGGGGAGCCGCCGAGTGGTGGCTGAGCCGCAATCCCTGGCTGGGCGGAGGCCCGCCCGCCGATCTCCTCGGCATCCGTCCTGACCGAGAACTGGTGGGCGCGGCCGTGGTGTTGGCGGAGGGAAGCTGATGCACGACGCGACCGTGTCACCTTCCGCGTACCGCTTCCAGCCGCACTGGGAGGTGCTGCCCGCGGGTTCCCACCTGTGGCGGATGCACTCGTCCCGGTTCGCGGCCGAGCAGTTCAAGCCGTTCGACGCGCACGACCGCGCGCCCGGCCGCTTCCACGGCACACCGGAGGACCCCTACCCCTGCTTGTACGCCGCGACGGACCCGGAGACCGCGCTCGCCGAGACCCTGCTGCGCTCGGTCGACTTCGACAAGGAGACCAGCATGCGGCTGGTCCCCTGGCTGTGGGTGCGGGGCAAGTCGCTGCACGTGGTGCGGACCCGGTGCGAGCTGAGGCTGGTCTCGCTGCGCTCCGGGGCGGCCCTCGCCGCCGTCTGCCAGGACAACTTCCTGCTGGAGAGGGAGGGGCCGGAGCACTACGCGCGCACGCGGACCTGGGCGCGGGAGATCCGGGCCCAGGCGCCCGAGGCCATGGGAATGATCTGGGAGTCGCGGCGCAACCCGTCCCAGCAGGCCCTGGTGCTCTTCGGGGACCGCCTCGCGGACCGCACGGACGGGCCCCTCGAAGCGCTGCCGTACCGCGCCATCCCGGACCTCGGCTCCCCGGACGGCATCAAGGAGGTCAACCAGCTCCTCGAACCGCTGCGTTCGGCGGTCAGGGAGCCGCTGCGCCGCTGAGCCCGGCACCCGGGCCCGCCGACCGGCCAGGACCCGACCGGGACGCGACCAGTCCGCGCCCGGCCGGTCCGCTTCACTGAAAGGGCGGGCCGCCCGGGGACAACGCATCGGGGGAGCCTCCCCGGGCGGCCCGCACCTCCGCGGGCAGCCACCGAATATCGACGCGGTGTCAATTCACGTAAGGAACAAGCATGTTGGGGACGACGCCACCTACCGTGACCCTATGACCGGGGGGATGGCCGCATGGGCGCACGGCTGCGCGGGGCGCACAGTGACCTGGCCCGCCCCGGACACGTACGTACTCGTTGACGGTGTCCTGCTGCGCATGGTGTCCGAGCCGCCGGGGCTGCCGCCGGGCACGGCCGTCACCGTGCGCCACGATCCCGAACGGCGGCGGCTGGTGGCCCACGCCGACGACACGGAGGGGGCGGCCGGATGAGCGCCGACGGCATCGGGTTCGGGAGCGGGTACGAGGAACGGCAGCCCGTGCTGCTGCTCCTCGACACCTCCGCCTCCATGGGGCGCCCCGAGGGGAACCCGCGGATCGACGAGCTGAACCACGCGCTGAACCGCTGGTTCGACGGGGTCCGCGTGCAGGAGCGCCTGCGCACCCGGGTCGAGGTCTGCCTCCTCACCTTCGACTCGGCCGTGCGCGTCTACGACCCGGGCCCCGCCCGTCTGGTGCCGGTCGAGGAGGCCGCCGCCGACCGGCTCTTCGTCCCGGTGGACAGCATGCACCCGCCCGCGCTGCGCGCCGAGGGCCTCACCCGGCTGACGGACGCCGTGGAGACGGCCCTGGAGCTGGCCCGCGCCCGCTACCGCACCCTGCAACGGCAACGGGTGCCGGTGCGGCGCCCCTTCGTGTGGGTCCTGACGGACGGCGCGCCGAGCGACGGCCAGGGCCGCCCCTTGGACGCGACGGCCCTCAAGGGCACGGCGGGGCGGGTGCGCCAGGGCGAGGTGCGGGGCGAGTGGGTCTTCCAGGTGATCGGGGTGCACGGCGCCGACCTGCCGATGCTCCGGGTCCTCGCCCCCAAGGCCACGTCCCCCCTGGCGAACCTCGACTTCGGCCGGATCCTCGACCTGCTGTTCCAGAGCACCGACGACAGCAGCCCGGACCAGGACGCGGACCTCATCCACCAGCAGGTCGACGCCCGCGCCGCCCGCCTGGCCCGTATGAACCGCCTGGAGGAGGGCCTCCGGTGATCATCGCGGGCACCTCCGTCCAGGGCACCGCCCACCTCGCGAGCGCACAGGGCTGCCAGGACGCCTTCAAGACGGCCGACCTCGGCGACACGGCCGTCCTCGCCGTGTCCGACGGCGCGAGCAGCCGCGACCGCAGCGCCCTGGGCGCCCACATCGCGGTCGACGCGGCGTGCCGCCTCCTGTCGGAGGACGTACCGGACGCGACGGAGAGGCCGGAAGTGTGGACCCGGTGGATCGCGGAGCGCGGGAGGAGGGTGGTCGAGGAGTATCTGCGGGCGGTGGTGGGGGTGTTGGGGGTGAGTGCGGGTGCCGGTGCGGGTGCGGGTGGAGCGGTCTCCGGCGCGCTGGGCGCGGATGCGAGGGCAGTGGAGCCCCGGGTGGTGGGCGCGGATACGAAGGCAGCGGGCCCCCGCGCGGCGGTGACGGATGCGGGTGCGGTGGGAAGCGACGAGGTGGCGGGGGTGTGGGGCGCGGAGGTGGACTCGGCTGGCCCTCGCGTGCTGAACGCGGACAAGGGTGCGGCGGGCCCTCGCGCGCTGGGGGCGGATGCGGGTGGGGCGGACTCCCGCGTGCTGGGCACGGACGCGAGCGCAGCGGACACCGGCGCAGTGGCGGGGGCGTCGAGCCCAGGGGCGGACTCGGCTGCCCCCCGCGTACCGGGCGCGGACGCGAGCGCAGCCGGCACCGGCGCAGTGGCGGGGGCATCGGCCCCGGGGCGGGACTCGGCTGACCCCCGCCTGCGAGGCGCGGGCGCGGATTCTGCGGCCCCCCGCGCGGTGAGCGCGGACATGGGCGCACCGGATCCCGGCGCCCTGGCCGCCACCCTCACCGCGGTGGTCGTCGCCCCGCCCTGGGTGGCCTTCGTCTGCGTGGGTGACGGGTTCGGGACGCTGCTGACCCACGACGGGCGCTGCCACCTGGTTCTGCCGCCGCCCACCGCCCCGGCCCCCTTCCTCTCCTCCCCCGGCGCGGCCCTGCGCGTCCGTACCTTCGTCGTGTGGGAACCGGACCTCGCCGGAGTGGTCCTGGCCACCGACGGCTGTGCCGCGCTCGCCCTTGACCACCCGGCCGTCCGCCAACTCCCGCCGGAGGCGGGGCCGTTACCGGCCGAGGGCTTCTTCCTCGGCCTCGCCGCCGCGCTCCGCGAGAACCACGGGGACGCCGAGCCCCTTCGCCGTCGCCTCTCCGGGCCGGAGGCGGGCCGGACCGGTGACGATCTGACCGTCGTGTGTGCTCTCGTCGAAGGGGGGTGAGCGTGGGACTGACAGTGGTGTCCGGGCACGGACACACATGGCGCCTCACCGAGCAGATCGGCAGCGGCTCGGAGGGGTTCGTGTACGGAGTCGACGACGCCCGCCCCCTCGTCGCGAAGCTCGTCCCGGACCCGCCGGACCCCGAGGCCTACCGGCGCCGCGTGGCCCGCCTGGTGTGCCAGCGCCGCGAACCGCGCACCGTCGGCCTGCTCTCCGGCACCCCCGTCCGGCTCGCCTGGCCGTTGGTCCCGGTCCGCACGGCGGAGGGCGCCGCCACGGACCGCGTCGACGGCTATGTGATGCCCGACATGCGGCACGCCTACCAGCCGTTCAGCCACCTCCTCAGCGTCTCCGCCCGGCGGGCCTTCCTGCCCCTGGCGACCTGGGCGACCGCACTGCGCGCCGCCGTCGCCCTCGCCCGGCTCCTCGGCGAACTGCACGTCGAGGGCTATGTGGTGGGCGACCTCAAGCCCGACAACCTGTGGGTCGGCGAGAGCGGCCGTGTCGGCATGGCGGACGTCGACTCCTGGCAGTTCACGGACGGCCGCGAGCTGTTCCCCGGCCGGATGCGCACCCCCGGCTACACGGCCCCCGAGCGGCTCGGCGCGGCCACCGGCAAGCCGCCCGACACCGCGTCCGACGACTTCGCCCTGGCCGTCCTGGTGCACCAACTGCTCCTCGCCGGGCTGCACCCGTTCGCCGGTCACCCGGCGGACGGCGGCGACTACCGGTCGTACGACGACAACGTCCTCCACGGCCGCTGCCGGATCGTGGACCGCACGTCGGTGCTGCTGCCCCGCTCCGTGCCGCCCGCCGACCTGCTGCCGCGACGGCTCGCGGAGCTGTTCCGCAGAGCCTTCACGGACGCGGCCCGCCGCCCGGCGGCAACCGCGTGGGCCGAGGCGCTCGCGGCCGAACTGGCCCCCGGCCGCCTGCGTGTCTGCGCGCTCAACCCCCGCCACATCCACACCGTGGAACGCCCGTGGTGCCCGTGGTGCGACCAGGCCGAGCAGGGTTCCGACAGCTACCCCGACGAGCCGCAGGAGGAAGCATGACGGCCCTCCCCCACCCACGGCCCAGCTCGCGCGAGGGGACCCTGATATCCGTCGCCCGGACACTGGACCGCTGCACGGTCCTCGGCCCCGGCGTCCGCGCGGTCGTCTGGGTGCAGGGCTGCCCGCTGCGCTGCCGGGGCTGCGTGGCCGCGGAGACCCTGCCCTTCGAGGGCGGCACCAGCCGGACGGTCACCGAACTCGCGGACTGGCTCTGCCAGTTGGATGGCATCGAGGGCGTCACGTTCTCCGGCGGTGAGCCGTTCAGTCAGGCCGGGGCGCTGGCCGAGCTGCTCGACGCGGTGCGGGAGCGGCGACCCGACTTCGGCGCGATGGCGTACTCCGGGTTCCGGCACGAGGCTCTGCGGCGCGGCGGACCGGACGGGCTCGCCCTCCTGGAGCGGCTCGACCTGCTGGTCGACGGACCCTACGTCGCCGCGCGGCACGGCAGTCTGCGCTGGCGCGGCTCGGACAACCAGCGGCTGATCCCGCTCACCGACCGCTATGCCCGGAGCCTGGCCGAGCCGGACACGACCGCCGGGGTCGAACTGTCCGTGGAGCCGGGCGGATCGCTCTCCTGGGCCGGAGTGCCGCCGAGCCCCGGATTCCGGAGAAGACTTGAGGACCGGCTCGCGGCACGGGGGTTCGTGCTGCACACCGAGGCACGGAGGGAACGATGAGCGGATCACCGAAGTACAGCAGCGTCCGTATCGGCGTGCTGTACGCCCAGCGGGAGGCGGCCGAGCGCAGGCGCCGGGCCGAGGAGCGCCGGGCCAAGGAACGCAAACGCGCCGCCCAGCGGGCCCAGTTGGCGGCCCTCCGCGCCGAGCTCGCGCGCAGGGACGCCGAGTTGGCCACCCGTCGGGAGGCGGAGCGCGACGCCCGGCTCGCCCGCACCCGGGCGGAGCAGAACCGGGCCGACGAGCGGGGCCTCGACGAGGTGCGGGTGCTCATCGAGGAAGCCCAGCGGTCCGGGGCGCGGTCCGATGTCAGCTCCCTGGAGGGTCAGTTGGCCGAGCTGCGGGGCCGGGTCGCGCGCGGTGAGCAGCTCGGGGACGCGGTGGAGCGCCTGCGCGGCCGGGTCGTGAGCCTGCGCCCGGCAGCCGCCGACGGCCCTGCGGGCGACCCCGCCGCCGTCCTCGCCGACCTGGAGCGCGGGTTCACCGCGACCGGCCCGGACGGCGCCGCCCTCGACGCGGACGGGCACCGGCGGTGCGCGGAGCTGCTCGACCAGCTGCGCGCGGCCGCCGGTCCGGACCGGCGGGTCCGCTTCGACGCCCTGCTCGGCACGGTCGAGCACGCCCTGGCCCGGCACGCGGCGACGGTCGCCGAGGCACGAGCGGCCGCCGAGCGGCACACCCGGGCGGAGCAGGAGCGGAAGGCGCTGCAACAGGAACAGGAGCAGGAGCGCGAGGCGGCGGAACGGCAGCGCGCCGAGGCCGCGGCGGCGGCCCTGGAGCTGGCCCTCACCGAGGCCACCGAACGGCTCGACGTCGTGCGTCCGGCGGCCAGGGGCGTCGTCGACACCGCCGCCGAACTCGGCGACCCCGGGCTCGCCGACGAGATCGGTGACGCCCTGCGCGCGGCCACCGAGGCCCTCGCCGCGCGCTCGGCGACGGAGGCCCTGACGGCCGTCTCCGACCTGGAACACCGGCTCCCCGACGCCGAGCGCCGCCTGGACGAGCTGGAGCTGGCCTACCAGCGGAGCCGGGACCTGGTGGCGGCGCTCCGGGACGCCATGACAGGCGAGGGGTTCGCCTTCGAGGGCGGCGAGGACGAGGGCGGCAGCTTCCGGCTGCACTTCACGCGGCCGACCGGGGCGACGTACGAGACGACGGTCGGCGTCGAGCACGACGGCACGCCTGTCCTCGTCTACCGCGTGGAGGGCGAGCCGGACGTGACGCTGCACGCCCCGCGCGACGAGGCGGTGTGCGACACCACCGAGGCGCTCCTGGAGCGGGTGCACGAGGCGCTGGGCGGCGACGACGGCTTCGTGCCGGGCGAGCTCACCTGGGACGGCAAACCGCCGGGCCGACGCGCCAAACCGCTGCCCCGGGAAACCGGCTGGAGGTGGACGGCTCCGTGAGCGCGTTCGACTTCACCAAGGACGACGGCGGTTCGGGGCCCGTGACCGCCGACGGCATGATGCCCCTGTGGGCGGTGTCGCTCGGCTGGGAGCTGCGGCGCGGACGTCAGGTGGTCATCAGCGGGCAGATCCGGGACCGCTGGTGGTTCGAGGACCGGCCCGCCTCCTTCCGTGAGCTGGTCGCCGGGGTCCTTGAAGTGCGCGGCGCCGACGTGGTGGGCTGGTGGGACCCGGTGGCCGGGCTCACCTTCCCGCTGCCGGGCCACGCGGAGCGCTTCGCGCAGCTGGCGGCGAACCGGCCGGGGGGCGCCGCGAGGAGCGAGGGACCTGCCGCGCCCGGGTCCGATCGGCGGGCCGACTCCCGCGCGCCTGAAGGCGATCGGCCGTGGGCCGAACCGGGCACCCCCGACGACGGCCGGACACGGGCCGAATCGGGCCCCCTCGAAGACGACCGGCCGCAGGTCGACTCACGTACCCCCGACGACGGCCGTCCACAGCCCGACGCGCGCACCCGGCGCGGCGCCGAACGCCGCCGGGACCGGTCGAGCCTGCTCGCCCCGCGCCAGGCCGCCCCGCCCCGCGCCTTCGACGACGCCGTCGCCGTCGCACACCGGCTCGCCGCGTCCCCCGACGCCGCCACGGCCTTCGTCTTCCAGGACGTCGACCACCATCTTCCGCCCGGCCAGCCCGAGTCGAACGCCGGTTACCTCCGGCTGCGCGCCGCGATGACGGACGCCGTGCCCCCGCACTCGGCCCTGGCGGGACGCCGCCCGCACGCCCGCAACGCCGTCCTGTGCGCGGTGGGCGACGTCGGCCGGCTGCCCGGCTGGTTCCACCTGGAGGATCCCCGGATCGCCACCCTGCACGTCGGCCCGCCGGACCCGAGCGAGCGCCGCCTGTGGCTGTCCTGGCTGCGCGGCGACTTCAACGGCGCCACGGACGCCACCCGGCACGACCTCGAAGCCCTGGTCGGCGCGACCGACGGCATGCGCGGCTGGGACATCGACGCGCTCGCCCGGACCTCGTGGCTGCGCGAGGCCCCCCTCCAGAAACCGGACAAGCTCTTGGAACTGCACCGGCTCAACGTGAGCGTCGACCCCTGGACCCAGCTCGACCGGGACACCGTCGCCCGTGCGGCCGACGTCCTGGGCGACCGGGTGGTCGGCCAGTCCACGGCCGTCGACGCGGTGGCCGCCGCGCTCCGGTCGGCCTATGTGGGCGTGGACTTCGGCGGCTCCGGCAACGCCCGCCCCCGCGGCGCCTTCTTCTTCGTCGGCCCGACCGGCGTCGGCAAGACCGAACTGGCCAAGGCCGTCGCCGAGTTGATGTTCGGCGACCAGAGCGCGTACGCCCGCTTCGACATGAGCGAGTACCAGCAGGAACACGCGGCGGAGCGGCTCGCGGGCGCGCCGCCCGGCTACATCGGCCACGAGCAGGGCGGCGAGCTGACCCGGCGCGTCCAGGAACGGCCGTTCAGCGTGCTTCTCTTCGACGAGATCGAGAAGGCGCACCCGCGGGTCCTGGACAAGTTCCTCCAGATCCTGGAGGACGGCCGCCTCACCGACGGCCGCGGCCAGACCGCGTACTTCTCCCAGTGCCTGATCATCTTCACCTCCAACACGGGCGCGGACGCGGTCCAGGACCTGCTGGCCGACGGCGACGAGGACGTGCCGTACGCGGCCCTGGAGACGCACTTCACGCGGGCCGTGGAGGAGAAGTTCCGGGCGATCGGGCGACCGGAGATCTACGGCCGCCTCAAGCCGGGCGTGGTCGTCTTCGACATGCTGCGCCGCGAGCACATCGTGAAGATCGCCGACCGGCTGCTCGGCCAGCTCACCGAGTCCGTCCGCGAGCGCCACCAGGTCGAGCTCGTCGCCGACCCGGACAGCCTGCACCCCTGGATCACCGAGCGGATGAGCGATCCGGAGCACCAGGCGTACGGCGGCCGTCAGATCCGCAACGAACTGGAGCGGCTGCGGGCCGCCGTCGTCACCCACTTCCTGGCCCGCCGTCCGACCCCGGGCAGCCGGATCCGGCTCGGCGTCGACGCCGACGGCACGCCGTGGGTCAGGGCCGAGGAGCCACCGCCCGGGGCCGACGGGTCGTGGGGCAGGACCGAGGAAGGGAACGGCTGACCACATGCTCGGCATCGCCATCGGCCACCGCGTCGCCCGCGTCGGCCGACTCGACCCGGACGGCCGCCCCACCGTGACAGTGACGGACCTGTCCGGCACGGACCCGGTCGCCGACCCCGCCGCCGCCCTTGCCGCACTCGGCGCCGGAGCCATCGACGAGGAGGCGGCGCTCGCGCTGCCCGCGTCCGCGGACCGCCAGGCCGGGGCCCGGCTGCGGCGCGCCGCCGAGGACATCGGTCTGCGCGTCGGCAGGATCGTCCCGGAGCCGGTCGCGGCGGCCCTGCACTACGGCGCGATAGCCGAGGGCGTGCACCGCACGGTCCTGGTGGCCGACCAGACGGCGGCCGAGGTGGACCTCACGGTCCTCGCCATCACCCCGGACCTGACGGTGCGCGTCGTCAGCACGCGCACGGAACAACTGGCCCACGACCACGCACTGGCGGCGCTGTCCCGGGAGCTGGCGGATTCGGCTCCGGACGCCGTCCTGCTCTCCGGCGACCTGTACGCCACGCCCGCCCGCCGCACGGACATCGAGAACCTGCCCGCCGCGCAGGGCCTGATGATCCGTTGCCGTACCCCCGAACTGGCCGTCGTACAGGGCCTGTTGCTCCTCGACGAGTTCGGCCTTCTGCGCATCGCCACCGGCCCCGCACCGACGAGCACCGCCTTCCCCCCTCCCCTGGAGGACCCGGAACCGGGAGCCTGGCCCACGCCACCGGAAGACCCCGACCCAAAGAGCGCCCCACCCGCGAACGCCCCGCAGGGGCACGAGAAGCTGCGCGACCAACCCCCACCGCCGCACAGCAATCCACCAACGGAATCCACCCCCGAGGGGCGCGGGGAACTGCGCGACCAACCCCCACCGCCCCGCGGCGAACCACGAACAGAAACCACCCCTCAGGGGCGCGAGGAACTGCGCGAACAACCCCCACCACCCCGCAGCGAACCACCACCCACAACCACCCCCGAACGGGACCCAACCCCAGACTCAGAAGCCGAAACGCACCCCCGACCCCAACCGCACCCGTCCCCGGAGGCGCCCCGCCAGCGTTCCGTTCCCGTACCCCAACTCCAGGCCATCCGCCGCGACGACCACCTCCTCGTCCTCTGGGCCTGGCCCGACGCCGCCCTGACCGCCCGGGTCCGCTGGCGCCGTGAGGACGTGACCGCGGGCGGCGAAGGCCCCCGTGAGGGCGACATCCGCTGTCAGCGCCGGGTCTACGAACACGACGGCGGCCTGGACCTCCGCCTGGGCCGGGGCGCCGTCACCCTCACCGTCGAGGCCCTGGTCCCCGACCCCGCCGTCGACACCGAGGGCGCCTCCTCCCTGCGCATCCCGGCCGAACCGCCCATCGTCGAGTACGAACCCACCCTGCGCCGCCGCCTCAACGGCACCCGCGTCGCGACCGTCACCTTCACCACCCGCACCGGCTGCGACCTCCCCGTGGTCCGCGTCGTCCACGGCCTCGGCCGCTACCGCCCCACCAGCACGGCCGAGGGCACCGTCCTGCACGAGGTCCCCGCCCAGCGCCTGCACTCCGGTGCCCCGCTCGTCGTGAAGTTCCCCTTCCCCGCCACCCGGGGCCCCTCCTGGCTCGTCTGCTTCCCGGCGGACGCCCCCGACTCCGACATCGACCTCCGCCCCACGGCGCTGCACCGGCTGCGAGTGACCTGAATGGCCAAACGACTGACCTGCCCCTACTGCTACGAGACGTTCTCCCCGCGTGAGATCCGGTTCCGCTGCAACAGCCGGCTCAGCCGCACCCGCAAGCAGTGCCAGCGCCGCCGCGACCCGGTGCTCGACGAACGCTTCGGCAGGCGCCCGAGCCACGACGTGGGCCCGGACTTCGCCGCCGACGGCCGCAAGTCGACGGCGGTGTGCCCGGACTGCGACGGCGAGACGGCCTACCGCGTCTGCCCGGTCTGCCACGTCGAACTGCCGGTGCAGTTCGGGATGGTGGACAACCGGCTGATCGCGATGGTGGGCGCGCGCTCCTCCGGCAAGACGATCTACATGACCGTGCTCCTGCACGAGATGCGCCACCAGGTCGGCGAGGCCTACGGAGCCTCGCTGATGGGCCTGGACGACACGACCATGCGCCGCTACAGCTCGGAGTACGAGGACCGGCTCTACCGCGACCGGCAGATGTTCCCGCCCACCCAGACCGCGACGACCAACGCCAACCGCGTGGATCCGCTGGTGTTCAGGTTCGGCCTGCGCCGCAAGGTGCTGTTCCGGGAGCGGCCGCAGCACAGCGTCCTGTCGTTCTTCGACACGGCGGGCGAGGACTTCAACAGCCGCGAGAGCGTGGAGCTGAACACCCGCTACCTGACGAACGCCGACGGCATCATCCTGCTGCTCGACCCGCTGCAGATGCCGGGCGCCCGGGACAACGCGGCGCCCGGCACGGCCCTGCCCGGCACCGACGGCATCGATCCGCCGATCAACGTACTGAGCCGGGTGAGCGGCATGCTGCTCGCCGCCCGGGGCGGCAAGGCGGCGAAGATCGACACCCCGATCGCGGTGGTGTTCTCCAAGATGGACGCCTTCTGGCACCTGATGGAGAACGGCAGCCCGCTGCGCTCGCACGCGCCCGCGCGCGGCCGCTTCGACGTCGGCGACAGCCTCAGCGTCCACGAGGAGGTGCGCCAGCTGCTCAAGGAGTGGGACGGCGTGCCCATCGACCAGTCCCTGGAGAACACCTTCGCCCGCTACCGCTACTTCGGTGTCTCCGCCCTCGGCCGCAGCGCCACGCCCGAGGCCCGCGTCGCGGCCACCGGCATCCAGCCCTACCGGGTCGCGGACCCGCTCCTGTGGCTGCTGAGCGAGTTCGGATCGGTGCCGAGGGCGGGCCGCGGATGAGCGGCTTCCAGCAGCTCTACTACACCTCCTGCGAGCACGGCCTCAGCGGTTCGTCCGGCTTCCAGTTCAACGCGGTCAGCGAGCAGGTCTCGGCCGAGACCCGGCACCGGGTGGAGGGCCTCGCCGGGTACGAACCGCCGCGCTCCCTGCTGGAGTCGGACGCCCCGGAGCTCCTTGCCCGCTGCCCGGTGAACCTGTGCCACACCCGGGACCGCCAGGGCGGCGCCACCACGCTGTGCGTGCGGTACGTCGGCCGGGACTCGGCGCGCCGCTTCGGCAACTACTTCGCCCACGCCCTGCACACCGAGCGCGAAGGCGTACGGGACGGCGGCGGGCCGCTCGCCATCGAGCTGTGGGAGTCCCCGGTGTGGACCACCCGCGTCGCCGACACCACCGAGATCCCGGAGCTGCCCGCGCCCCTGCCCCGCGGCCCGCTGTCCCCGCGCTCGGCGCACGCGTTCCTGCGCGGGCACCCGGGCGCCGGGCAACTCCCCGCCCTGCTCGCGGCGGTGTTCGCGGCGCTCGCGGAGGACGGCTCGGTCGTCGTGATCGACGAGACCACGGACCGGATCGCCCACTGGTTCGCGGCCGTCTCCTACCTCCTGCCGCCCCCGCTGGCCCGCACCCTCACCTTCGCCACCTACCTCCTGCGGCCCACCCGCAGCCGACTGCACCTGATCGGCACGGTGCCCGAGGCGCACCCCGACTTCGGCCCCGACGACGAGGAGTCGTACACCGTCTTCGACTTCCGCGCGGGCCGCTTCCCCGACGTGGTGCCCACCCACCATCTGATCCGGCTCCTCACCCGGATCGGCGTCGGCTCGATCCGCTCCGTGTGGTCCTGGACGGCCGAGTACACGGACGGCCAGGAGCGGGAGCTCGGCGACTGGCACGCCCCGGTGGCGGCGGCCGCGGCGGCGGGCGGCATCGAGCTGACCGACGCCGACGTGCGCGCGGTCGTCGACTGGCTGCCGGGCGCGGCTCATCTGGGGCCGCGCCGGGCGGCGGTGGCGGCGGACATCCACCACCGGCACCGGGACCTGGCCGACGACCAGCTCGCGCTGCTGAGCGCGGCCGCCGAGGCGGGCGGCGACGCGGCGCTGCACCAGGAGCTGGAGGGCAAGCTCCACCAGTCCCGGATCCGCGCCTACATGACCGGCGTGGAGAACGCGCCGGGCCCGGTGCCGATCACCCGCCCCACCGAGCAGCGGCGGGCCACGGCCCTGTGGCAGCGGCTGCTCGGCGAGGCCACCACCAGCCGTCAGCGGGTCCGGCTGCTGCTGTGGGCGGTGGGCGCGCGGCTCGATCCGGCGCCGGAGCTGCTCGCGGCGCAGAGCCTGGACCTGGCCCGCGCCCTGCTCGGCTCCGGTGACGCCGGCCCGGGGCTGCGCGAGGAGGTCGGCCGTCTCGTGAACGCCGTACCGGAGTTCAGGGCCGCGCTGGCCACGGCGGTGCGGGAGGCCCTGGAGGAGCGGGGCGGCCAGGAGCAGCTGTTCACCCAGTTCCCCGCCGCCTTGTTGGTCGAGCGTGACCTCGGTGGGCAGCGGCAGCTTCTCGAGCACTACTGGGCGGCGCAGGCCGAGCGGCAGCCCGACCGCACGATCGAGCTGCTCTTCCGGACCCTGGCGGTACGTGCCGAGGCGTCACCGGACGCCGCGCTGCTGCGCAGGATGTGGCCGCAGCCGTCGCCGACGTGGACGCACGAGGAGGCCATCGAGATCGCCCGCCGGCTGCCGAAGGACGAGCCGGTGACCGAGGCGGTCGGCGAGTGGTTCGACCGCGCGGTGAAGCAGAAGATCCGGGACGAGGGGGATCTCCAAGCCTGTCTGGTGCTGTGCGAGACGCTCTCCGCGCCCGGCCGCCTCGACTGGCTGCGGCCCGTCACCCGGGAGTGCGTGCACGTCACCCTGCGGTTGGACGTGGCCCTGCGCGAGGCCGCCGAGGCCACCGCGCTCGCCCGCGCGTTCCGGATCCCGCAGATCGAGGTCTGGGCGGCGCCCCTGGCCCTGAAGCGCCACCGCCTGGTCCCCGCCATGCTGCCGCTGCCCGCCGACCCGGCGCGGCTGCGCACGGACATCGGGGAGTTCGGCTTCCCCCTGGCCGACGCCTATCTGCGCGCCGTGCAGGCGGCCGTGCTGGCCTCGGGGCGACCCGACGGGGTGCTGTTCAGTCATGTCACCGGGGTGGTCGCGATCAACGACGCACGGGTCGGGCTGCCGCACGCGCAGCTGGAGATCATCCGGGCGCTGCGCCTGCACCTGGCCATGCACTGGCCGCCCGACGAGCTGGACCGCCTCGCCCGTGCGGTCCGCCCCTACGACACACGGCTCGCGGACACCTATCAGGAGTACGCGGCGAACCGTCTGGGCCGCGTGAAGAAGTGGAGCCGCAAGCTCACCCAGCGGCGCTCCACGGACGCCCCCCGACCGGAAGAGGGGTGAGCGCGCGATGTCCGAGATCCTGACCTTCATCGTCGTCCCCGCGCTCTATCTGGTCCTGCTCCTGCTCTATCTGTTCGTCGCCCCCCTGATCGCGGTCCTGCGCGGGGCCGCCCTGGTCAGTGAACTCCTGTGGCGCTACGTCCAGTTGCTCCACGGCGTGCTGCGCCTGCGCACCCCCGCGTTCGTGACGATCCCGCCGTACCGGCCCGCCGACGAACTGGCCCACCGCAACTACTTCTTCGGTCCGGCCGTCCGCGACCTGCGCCAACTCCTCACGCAGGGGCGCCGGTTGTACGTCCGCTCGGTCAACGACGCCTACCGCCGGGTGACCGACCACCAGTTCACCGCGCCGACGACGCACCGGGCGGTCTCGATCCCGTACGGTCTGACCCTCTATCTGGGCCTCGCTCTCGGCGCCGCCGTCACACTGCCGCTGTGGGGGGTGCTCTTCGCCGCCCAGGCCCTCGGCGTGGGCCTGCTCACCGTCGGGGCACGGCTGCTCGCGCTCGCCCTGCGGGGCACCGACCGCGCGGTGATGAGCCTGCGCGGGCTGCCCCGGGGGATGCTGTGCCCGAGCTGTTTCGAACGGGTCCCGCACCCGGCGTACGACTGCCCGAGCCCGACCTGTCGGCGTCGGCACACGGACATCCGTCCGGGCACCTTCGGCCTCTTCCGGCGCCGGTGCGCCTGCGGCCACCGGATGCCGACCCTGCTGCTGCTCATGAGCCGGGACGCCCGCCTCGACGGCACGTGCGTGCACGAGAACTGCGGCAAGCCGATGAACCCGGACGCCGGGCACATGCCCGAGCTGATCCTGCCGCTGGTCGGCGGCCGGGCCGCGGGCAAGACGCAGCTGATGGCGGCGATGGTGAAGTCGCTGGAGGACGCGGCGGCGAACGGCGGCCCCGCGGTCCGGCTCGCCGACCCCGAGTCGACCGCCAACCAGCAGGTACTGAACGAGGTCCTGGAGATCCAGGGCCACACCCGTCCCACGCAGAAGACGCTGCCCCGAGCGCATTCGTTCGTGCTCGGAGGTGGCCGCGCCGAGCGCCTGGTGCACGTCTTCGACACGGCCGGCGAGCGGTTCGTCAACCGGGAGGAGACCGACGCGCTGCGCTACGTCCGCGAGGCCCGCACCTTCGTCTTCGTCCTCGACCCGATGGCCGTCGACGCGTTCTGGACCCGTCTCGCCCCGGAGCACCCGAAGGTGGACCGCACGCTGGCCTCGACGGTCGACCCGGAGGACGTGTTCTCGCGCTCGGTGCAGACGGTCCGCACGATGGGCACCCGTCTCGACAAGGCACGGCTCGCCGTCGCCGTCAGCAAGAGGGATCTGCTGGCGGGGCAGCCCGCCCTCCTGCCGGACCGCCCGGACGACAGCGACGCCACCCGGGAGTGGCTGCGCAAGCAGTTGGGGCTGCGGAACCTGGTGAAGGCGATGGACCTGGAGTTCGGCGAGGTCCGTTTCTTCTGCACGGCGGCGGTGGCGGACGAGCGGGGGCGCGTGGACCCCAGTGTCGCGGTGTTCGTCGAGTGGTGTCTGCGCGGCTGAGCGGACGGGCGTGGGCGGCGCCCGGGTGGCCCGGACGTCTGGGCGACGTCCGGGCCGGTGGTGGCACTGTCAAGGTCAGTACCAGTACCAGCGGCGAGCCGGCTGGTTGGTGAAGATGCGACGCATCGCGGCCATTGCTGTTCACCTCCCTCCTGTGTCGTGTCCGGTGTCGTCTGCGACAGGTGGCTTGAGCGTGCGGCGGAGCGTGAACGGCCGGGGGACGTTGCCCTCGGCCATGGCCGGGCGGGTGTCGCCGCCCGTGACGGTCAGGTGGGCGTCGCGGGACAGGGCGGTCAGCGACTCGGTGATCAGCGTGTGCGCCACCGCCGCGCCCGCACAGGTGAAGGGGCCCGCGCCGAACGGGATGTAGGGACCGTGCCGCGCGTCCGCTTCGGCCCAGCGCTCGGGCCGGAACGTGTCCGGGTCGCTCCAGTGGTGGACGTCGTGGTGCAGCAGGTGCGGGCTGACGGACACGAGGTCGCCCGCTTCGAAGGCGGTGTCGCCGAGCTTGACGGCGTGCGGCAGGACGCGGCCGAGCATCCAGGCCATCGGGCGGTGCCTGAGCGCCTCGCGCACGACGGCGTCGGCGGGCCACGGCCAGGGCGAGGCCGCCTCGTGGCGCAGGCAGGCCAGCAGCACCGACCAGGCGAGGGAGGCGCTGAGCGGAGCCATGACCGCCCGGAACATCATCAGATGCAGCTCGGCCACGGTCCGGTAGTCCGTCTCGCCAGGAGGGCACGCGCCGAGCACCGCGTCCAGCACGTCCCGCGGTTGGCCGCCGCACTCCTTCCTGCGGCGCCCCGCTTCCTCGGTCAGGGCGGCGACCAGCTTGGGACGAAGGACCTCCGCCCGGGCCCGCTGCCACACGTGCGGCGCGCGGACCGCCACGCCCCCGAGGGCGGCCTTGCGCATCAACTTCCGCGTACGAATGGGGGTTTCGGGGTGCAGCAGCAGGTCTTCCAGGCCTCGGTGGACCAGTCGCGTACCGGTGTCGGGCCAGCGGCCGACGGCCGGGAGCGCGGCCACCGCCCCGGTCAGGGCGGCGCGGTAGTGCGGCACGCCGGACCGCATCAGGTCGCGGACCGCGTGGCCGACCTCGATCTGTGCGCCGCGGGTGGGCAGGAGTTCGCCGAAGAAGCCCGACCTGCCCGTGTTGTACTCGGGGCCGCGCAGCAACGTTTGTGCCAGCTCCGCGTCGCTGACGCACCAGCCGCCCCCGGGCAGCGGAATCAGGCCCGTCGTGCTCTGCCGACGGAGGTCCTCGAGATATTCCAGTGGATCCTGCCGAAACCGGCGCCTGTCCCCCGTACGCATCCAGCCACCCCCTGGCGAGCCTCTTGGCGCCGGATGCCGAACCGCGTGGGCCGAGTCGCGCGTCGACAGCGTGCCGCTCCACGGGATGCCCGCCCCGGAAACCAGAAAACCGATCCCGCGACGCTGTCACTCCAACGAGTCATACAGGTATGCCTATCGGCCAAACGACCCGCGAGTCCGCGCCAGAAACCCCTGCACCGAAGCGGAGCGGAGGCCGCCGCTCCCACCGGGTCGCGACCCCTCAGACGATCTCCCCGGCCCCCTCCAAGTGCCGCCAGAAGTCCTGGATCATCCGGGTGTCGACCTCGGGGAAGGTCACGCCGATCCGCTCCAGGGCGCGCAGCGTCCGCTCGTTGCGCCAGGTGTCGCACGGCAGGTCCGCCGTGTCCCCGAGGCCGTCCTCGAACTGCCGGAACACGTCCAGGTACGGCAGGAACGGCAGCTCGCGCCCGGCCTCGCCCGCCTGCCTGAGGCGGCGCAGCCACACGCCGAGCCCCACCGGCTCCGACCGGCCGCCCCGCCGCTCGTCGAGCACCCGCAGGAACGCGCCCACGCTGGTCTGCCGGGGGTGGTGCAGATGGTGCACCACGGCGGGGTCCGGCCCTTCGGCGGTGCGGGCGAGGGCCACCAGGGCGCGGGCGGCGACGTCGACGGGCAGCAGCTCGGCCCGCAGCGCCGCGTCCTGCGGATGGCAGCCCAGGGCGGCGCAGCTGGCCAGGAGGCGGCAGAACATGTCGTCCGTGTTGATGGCGCCCCGCTCCGACTCGGCCCAGATCCGGCCGAGCCGGTACACGCGGGCGGACGCCCCGCGGGCGACGGCGTCCTGCACCATCACGTCGGCCACCCACTTGCTCGCCCCGTAGCCGTCGGCGGACGTGTGCCGGGCCCGCGCGACCGGGGAGTCCTCGGTGAGCAGCCGAGGAACGGCCGCGGCTCCGAAGACTCCCAGCGTGGAGACGTGGTGGAAGCGCTTGGGCCTGCCCTCGGCCGCGAGGTGCAGCAGGGTCCGGGTGCCCGCCACGTTCGCCGCCTTCAGCCGCTCGTACGACGACAAGTGGTGTACGTACGCGCCCGCGTGGACGATCGTGTCGACCTCGGCCCGCAGCCGCGCCCAGTGGTCGGTGTCGACGCCGAGGCCCTCGCGCGCGAGGTCGCCGAGCACGATGTGCACGCGCCCGGAGCCGATGTCCGGGTCGATGCCGTAGGAGCGCAGGACGGCGTGCAGACGGGTGCGGGCCGCCCGCTCCGACTCCGCGCGCACCAGGCAGTGCACCTCCGCGTCGGTCCGGGTGCGCAGCTCGCGCAGCAGGAAGGCGCCGACGAAGCCCGTGGCTCCGGTGAGCAGCACCTGCCGCGGGGGCGCGCCGAAGCCTCCGGCGTCCGGGAAGCACAGGCCCGGGGCGAGCCGCGCCTCCGAGCACGGCACCACGGCGGGGGCGGCCGCCGGGTGGCCCGCCGCCGTGTTCGCGACGGTCCGGGCGAGGTCGCCCGGCCGTGGCCCGCCGAGGAAGTCCCGCAGCGCGACGCGCACGCCGAACTCGGCGTCCACGCGCGCGAGCAGGCGCACGCTGAGCAGCGAGTGGCCGCCCAGGGCGAAGAAGTCGTCGTCGACGCCGACCCGTGCCACGCCAAGGACCTCCGCGAACAGGGCGCACAGCGTCCCCTCGTGCGCGGTGCGCGGGGCCCGGTACGCCGCCGCGCCGACGGCGAGGTCCGGGGCGGGCAGGGCGGCACGGTCCAGCTTGCCGTTGGGGGCCAGCGGGATCCGGTCCAGGGCCGTGACGGCCGAAGGGACCATGAAGTCGGGCAGCTTGCCGAACGCGTACGCGCGCAGGGCCCCGACGTCGACGCCCGCGCCCGTCACGTAGGCCACGAGCTGCTTCCCGGCTGGCGTGTCCCGGGTGATGACGGCTGCCTGCTGGACGTCGGGGTGGGCGGTGAGGACGGCTTCGACCTCGCCGGGTTCGACGCGGAAGCCGCGGATCTTGGTCTGGGTGTCGGCGCGGCCCGCGTACTCCAGGCGCCCGTCGTCGTTCCAGCGGGCGAGGTCCCCGGTGCGGTACAGACGGGATCCGGGCGGGCCGAACGGGTCGGCGACGAACCGCTGGGCGGTCAGGGCCGCTTGGCCGAGGTAGCCGCGGGCCAGCTGCCCGGCGACGTACAACTCACCGACGACGCCCGTCGGAAGCGGCGTCAGCCAGGGGCCGAGGACGTAGGCGCGCATGTGGGGCAGCGGGCTGCCGATGGGTGTGGTCATGGCTCCGGTGTGGTCGGGGACGACGAGCGGTGGACGTCCGCTCCCGGACCAGAAGTCAACGGACCGGCAGCACCCCGTGTCCAGGCAAGAGCACCCCGTGGCGACGGGAGCGCGCGCAGGAGGTACGGAGAGGGCAAAGAAGCCGCGGCACGGTCAGGCACGGACCCACCCGGCGGCGTCCGCCACCCCCGCGGGTCCGCCCTCCCCCGCCCTCATCCAACTTCCCGGCAGTGGTGCCGCGTCGAGGCGTCCTGGTGGCGGGACATCACGGTCATCCCCGGCGCCGCCCCGCCAGGCGGCCGGCCGGGACCACCCGGTTGCGCGGCATGGCGGACAGGAGCGACAGGCCCCGCCCGCGCAGACTCACGACCCATGAACCCCACACGACGAGCCGTCCTGGCGGGCCTGTTGACCACCGCGGCCCTCACGCCCGGCGCGACGGCACGCGCCACTGCGGCCCGCCCCCGCCCTCCCGCCTCACTGCTGGGCCGGGAGATCCGCCGACTGCCCACGGCACGCGCAGTGGTGGCGCTGACCTTCAACGCGGCGTGGGACGAGAGCGGCGTCGACGTCGTCCTGGCCGAGCTGCGGCGCCGACGCCTGGCGGCCACGTTCTTCCCGACCGGGAGGTACGCCGAGACCCACCCCTCGGCGGTGCGGGCCATGGGCGCCGAGCACGGCCTCGGCAACCACTCCCACAGCCACCCGTACTTCGACGGCCTGAGCACCGCCGCACGCGCGCGGGAGGTGCGCCGCGCCGACGCGGCGATCCGGGCCGCGTCGGGGACCGAGCCGCTGCCCTTCTTCCGCTTCCCCTACAGCTCCACCACGACCGCCTCGGTCGCCGACGTCAACGCCCTCGGGTACGCGGCGATCGAGTTCACCACGGACACCAACGGCTATCTCGGCCCGGGCCGCGGCATGACCGTGGAGCGGGTCGTCGGGCGGGCCGTCGCCGCCCTCGCACCCGGCGCGATCATCCAGATGCACGTGGGCAGCAGCAGCGGCGGGGTCGTGCTCGACGCCCAGGCGCTGCCGCGGATCCTCGACGCGATCGGGGCGGCGGGTTATGGAGTGGTGGACCTGCGGGATTTCCTGGTGCCGTAGCGGCGAAGCGATCCGCCCGGGCCCGATGCCCCCACGGCCGCCGCGTGGCGTCGTTCGGGCCTCGCCTACGCCCAGGGTGCGGCGACATCGGTGTTCTTGGCCCGCATGTCCTTGCTGTCGAGCAGTCTCCTGCAGAACGCCTTGCCGAGGCCGGGCACGCGCATCAGCCGACTGATCCCGGCCCGCACGATCAGCTCTTTGCGGTCCAGCGGGGTGAACATCCGCCGCCCGGAGACCAGTGCGCTGTCCTGCTGGGCGCGGATGAACGGCCGCATGCGCGCCTCCCAGGCCCGCAGCGCACCGGACACGTCGCCCTGGTGGCGCTCGAGCATGGTGCCGAGCAGTTCTCCACCGGCCATGCCGCCGGACACCCCCATGCCCGAGTACAGCGTCATGCACCAGGCCGCGTCACCGACGAGGACGACCCGGCCGCGGTGCCAACTGTCCATCCTCACCTGCTGCACCGAGTCGAACAGGGCGTCAGGAGCCTGCTCGTAGCGGGCCAGCAGGCCTTCGAGGAGCGGACCTGTCGGCTCGGGGCCGAAGGCGGCGCGGACGGACTCGACCGGTGGACGACGGAACTCGGCGTCGACGTCATGCGTGCGGTACGAGAACAGCAGGCTCGGTGCCCGGTCGGCGAAGGGGAAGGCCCAGACCGAGCGTCCCGGCTCGGCCAGGATCAGGCCCTCGGACGGGCCGAATCCGTCGACCGGCCCGTCCAGGAGGGTGACGCCGATCATGTAGTTCGTCGGGCGCAGGAAGCGCCGGGGGCCGAAGACCAGCTCCCGCACCGTGGAACGCATGCCGTCCGCGCCCACGACCAGGTCGAAGCGCTCGTCGACGGTGGTGTCGGCCACCGTGTCGCGCAGCGGGACCCGTACGCCGGACTCGTCCTGGTCGATACGGGTGGGCACCGTGGCGTAGCGGATCTCCACGTCCTCCGGCAGCGCCGCGAACAGCCCTTGTTCCACGTCGCCGCGCAGCAGCGGCCGAGGACCGCCCTCCAGGGATCCCAGGTTGACCCGGGGGCGGCGGTTGCCGCCGCGGTCGACGTCGTACAGGGCGATCTGCGGGCCGCCCCGGTCACCGATTCGCTCCAGCGCGCCGAGCCGCCGCGCCGAGGCGACTCCCGAGCCGAACAGCGCGATGTAGTACCCGCCCGAGCGCCGGGCGGGAGCCCGCTCGACCACGACCGGATCCCAACCCGTCTGCCGCAGCCGCACGGCGGTGGCGATGCCCGCGATGCCGAGCCCGACCACGAGTACCCGGCCCCTCACTTCGGTCCCCGCAGCCAGGCGATGGTGGCGGTGCGGGACCCGTACTTGGCTCCCGAGGTCGCGCCTTCCTTGACCACGACCGCGGGACGGCCCGCGAGATACTGCCGCCGCGCGGTGTCGTCGCGCCGGGACAGCTGGATCACGCCGTCGCGACGACCGAGGGTGAGCCCCGTGCCGAAGTACCCCATGGAGTACGGCTTGAGCCCCCGCCCCTTGACCATCCTGACCAGCGTGTCGGCGGCGTGCGCGCCCTGCGGGCCCGCGGTCTGGCAGGCGGCCCGGGAACCGGGGACGGCCGCGCAGTCGCCCACGACGAAGATCCGCGGGTCGCTCACACTGCGCAGATGCTCGTCGACGACGGCGCGGCCGCGCTCGTCGACCTCGAGGCCGCTGCGCCCGGCCAGATCGGGAACGCCGCCGAGGACGCCCCACAGGGTCAGATCGGAACGGACGTCCCCGCCCGGCCCCGCCGACCTGAGCCGCAGCCTGTCGGCGCCCTCCTCCCCCTGGTCGCGCAGCACTTGCGTCACGGTGTCCTCGATCACCGACACCTTCAGCCGTTCGAGTCCGGCGCGCACGCGTCGCCGGGCGCCGTCGGAGAAGCCGGCCGCGAGCCGGTTCCCCACGAGCCGCAGGCCCAGGTCGGGCCGCCCGTCGGCGATCTCGGCGGCCGTCTCGATCCCGGTCGCGCCGGTACCGATGACCGTCACCGTGGCGCCCGGGGGAAGCTGCGCCAGCGCGGCGCGGGCGTACTCCGCGCCCTCCCACGTCCCCACCGGGATCGTGCCCGGCAGCGGCGAGACCGTGGACCCCACCGCCAGGACCAGATGGTCGAAGTCGACGAACTCCCCGCTGTCCAGGGCCACACCGCCGTCCCCGATCTTCTCCACCGCTGCCAGCCGCGCCTCGACGCCGTCACGCAGCATCTCCACGAGCGGGGTCGCGACCTTCGCGGTGCCGGCGACGTGCTGGTGCAACCGCACCCGTTCGACGAAGTCCGCCCGCGGGTTGACCACGACGACCTCCGCCTCCGGCAGCTTCTTCGCCAGCCGGTTCGCCGCCAACGTCCCGGCGTACCCGGCGCCTGCCACAACAATCCTCATGAGTACCTCCTGCATCGAACGGGGCCGTTGCGAGCTGACGGCCGCGGTCCCATGCAGTACGACGACGTACCCCCTCGAATCGTGAGGCCGATGGCAGGCGGACGGTGCGCGGGTCAGCGCTGTGGGCGGGCGGCTGCTCGACGGCGCTCGCGGGACGTCTCCCCCGTCTCCGTGACCGGCCGGTCATGTCGCAGGTCGGCGAAGAGGCGGGCGGAGCGCTTGGCGTCCCACTTCAGTACGTTGCCCTTGGGGGTGGGGACGCCGATGCCGGAGACGGGGACGTTGATCTGCTTGCCCCGTCCGCCCGCGACGCCCTGTACGGCGCGGAACATCGTGGCGAGGTCGCGCAGGCTCATGTCCTTGTCGACGATGAGGGTGTCGAGCCCGGCCCGCAGGGCGGGGCCGATCTCCGTCGGGTCGAAGAGCGTGCCGGGGCGGGCTGCCTGGTGGGCGAGGGTCGACAGGAACTTCTGCTGGTTCTTGGAGCGGCCCAGGTCGCCCTCCCGCTCCTGGTGCCGCTGGCGGACGAAGGCGAGCGCCTGCCGGCCGTCCAGGGTCTGGCAGCCCTTGCGCAGGTCGGCACCCGACTTCTTGTCCTTGATGTCCCGGTCCAGACACATCCGTACGCCTCCGATGGCGTCGACGATGTTCACGAACCCGGCGAAGCCGATCTCGGCGTAGTGGTCGATGCGCAGGCCGGTGTTCTTCTCGACGGTGTGGACCAGGAGTTCGGGGCCGCCGTAGGCGAAGGCGGCGTTCAGCTTGTCGCCCTCGGGGCGCTTCGTCTTGCCGGTGAGCGTGTCGAGGCGGCCGGGCACGGTGACCCAGGAGTCGCGCGGCAGGCTGACCATGCTGGTGCCGTGGGCCCCGGTGTGGAGCAGCATCATCGAGTCGGTGCGCCGCCCGCCGCCCCCGCCCGCGTGCAGGTCCTGCACGTCCCCCTCGGAGAGCCCGTCGCGGCTGTCGGAGCCCACGATCAGGTAGTTGGTGCCCTCGCCGGGCGGCGGCCGGTCCCCGTACGCGCCGAGGTCGACCTCGCGCTGGAGCCGGGTCTCGGCCCATCCGTACGCCCCGCCCACGGCGACGAGCACCAGGGCGAGGAGAGCGAGCACCGCGCGGCGCAGCCTCCGGCGCTTCTTCTTCGGCTGCCGGGCGTGGGCGCGCCGGGGCCCGTATCGGGAGCTGGGGCGGTCGGTGAAGCGCCCGATCGGGTCGGGCCGGGCGGGGCTCTCGATCGGGTCGGGCGCGGCGGGGTCCTCCGGGGAGCCGAGGCCCTCCGGGGAGCCGGGGTCCCCCGCGGGCGGGGCGTGCCCGGCCCGCGGGTCGAGCGGGTCCGTCATGGTCAGCTCCCTTGCAGGCTCGGCCGTGTCTCTTCGGACGGCGCTTCGAGCAGATACGGGTCGGCGGTCCCGGCGCGCTTCATGCTGTGCCACTTCAGCCGGGTGCCGAGCAGCGCCGTGGTCACGGAGTGGATGACCACGAGGTACATCAACTGCCGGTAGACGAACTGCTGGAGCGGCAGGACCCACAGCACCCGCAGCCGTTCCCGGTCGAGCCGCAGCGCGTACGCGGCGGTGACCAGCTGGACGGACAGGAACCCGAACCAGACGAGGGCGGCCTCCACGGGGTCCCGGAACAGCGCCCCGAACAGCGCGAACATGTCGACGACCGGCGCGCACAGCGGCAGGACGATCTGGAACAGCGTGACGTAGAGCATCACCCGGCGGCCGAAGCGTCCGGCGGGGCCGACCTCCACCACCGCGCGCCGGTGCTTCCACATCGACTGGAGGGTGCCGTAGCACCAGCGGTAGCGCTGGCGCCACAACTGCCGCAGGGTGCCCGGCACTTCGGTCCAAGCGACCGCCGACTGCTCGTAGACGACGCGCCAGCCGGCGCGCCAGAGCGCCATCGTGAGGTCGGTGTCCTCGGCGAGGGTCTCGTCGCTGACGCCGCCGACGCCCATCAGCGCGTCCCTGCGGAAGGCGCCGATCGCCCCGGGCACCGTCGGCATGCACTCCAGGACCTCGAACATCCGCCGGTCGAGGTTGAAGCCGAGCACGTACTCCAGGTGCTGCCACTTGCCCATGAGGCTGCGCCGGTTGCCGACCTTGGTGTTGCCGCTGACCGCGCCGACCGCCGGGTGGGCGAGCGGCTGGACGAGCCGGGCCAGCGCCTCGGGTTCGAAGACGGTGTCCGCGTCGACCATGACGACGATGTCGTGGCGGGCGTGCGCCAGGCCGGTGTTGAGGGCGCTGGGCTTGCCTCCGTTGGGCTGCCGGATCACCGTCACGCGCGGGTCGGCGTCGGCGATGGACTCGGCGATGTCGGCGGTCGCGTCGGTCGAGCCGTCGTCGATCACGATGATCTGGAAGTGCGGGTGGGTGGAGGCGAGCAGCGAGTACACCGTGGAGGCGATTCCGGCCTCTTCGTTGTACGCGGGCACCAGGACCGTCACCGGGTCCCTGACCTCGCGCAGACGCGGCGCGCCGGGCCGGTACCGGTGCAGCCTGCGCACGTGGAGCCGGGCGAACACCGCGAACAGGAGCATCCGCAGGACGCCGAGCGTGCCCGCGAGGGTCAGCGTCCACACCATCACGGTGAGGAAGGCCTGCCCGAGCTTCTTCGACCAGATCAGACCCGCGCCCTCGACCTCGTCGGCGACCGGGACCCCGGCGACGAAGGACGGCCGCCCGAGCCCGCCGCTGATGGTGGTGAACCGCTTCACCCTGCGGTCCCGCAGCAGGTCCTGCGCCTCGCGGTAGCCCAGGTCGGTCTGGCTGTGCTGCGACACGAGGCCCCGCCACGGCTTCCGGGCCTTGTGGTCCGAGGCGACCACCAGGTACCCCTGCTCCGCCGCGCGCTTCGCGGCCGGCCACTGGGGGCCGCAGAGCGTGTCCGCGGCCGTGGTGTGCGGCAGCCGCAGCAGGGTGGTGTTGACACCGGCCGCGCCCGCGAGAGCGGTCTGGGTGAGGGACAGTTCGAGGCGGGCGCGCAGCGGCGACGCGACGCCGAGGTCGCCGCCGCTGTAGGTGTACGAGCCGACCTCGTGGCCCTCGTAGAGGATCCGCCGCATCAGCTTCGGGTGCCGGGCCGCGTCCTTCCCGTAGACGAAGAAGGTCGCCCGCGCCTGGTGCCTGCGCAGCAGGTCGAGCAGGCGCGGCGTCCACACCGGGTCGGGCCCGCCGTCGAAGGTGAGCGCGACGGTTCCCGGCGGCATGCCCGTGGTGCTCACGCCCTTCGGGCCGAACCGCAGCAGCGGCTGCCCGTCGTCCGCTTCGCGGGGGATCGGGCGGGTGCACGGCGGTTTGGTGCGCGCGGCGTCGACCTGGTGGGTCGTCCAGCCTTCGAAGAGGAGGGTGACGGCGACCACCAGGAGGACGAGGAGGAGCACGAGCCAGTGTCCGCGCGGCGGGCGGCGGACAGCGGCACCGCGCCTCACTGCCTCGGGCCTCCGGCCGGGGGTGGGACGGATCTGCCGGTGGACGGGCGGCGGTGGTGGTCGCGGTCCGCGTGGGCCCCTGCCTCGGCGTGGGCGTCGGACTGCGGGCGGTGGTCCCCTGCCCGCGGGCGGTCGGCATCGGTCCGCCCCGGTGCGTCGGGGCCCTGCGCCCGCTCCCCGCTGTCCGGACCGGCTGGCACCGGCCCGTTCGTGCTCGGCGGCTCTGTGCCGACGGGCCGCAGCAGTCCGGTCATCAGCGTGCCGACGAACACCAGATACCCGACGCAGGCGCAGCTCACGACCACCGCGACACCCTGCAGGGCCCGTCGGCGCCAGCCCGACTCGTCGATGAACACGGGGAGTTCCGGGTCGGCGGCACGGGGACGCGGCGCCACCGGCGGCACATGAGGCGCCATCGCCTCGTACGGCACGCGCGGTGTCATGTCGCGGCCCGTGGGCCGCGCCCCGCGCGCAGGGGGTACGGGCGACGATCGCCCGTCGTGCGGTGTGCTGGCTATGTGGGGGTTGCCCTGCACTGGTGCTCCTGATCTGCGGCCGCGCACGCGCGACTCTTTGTATGTGGGGGGGGTACGGACCCGAGGGCCCGCGGTACTGCCCGTGAGACGTCAGAAGCCGCATCCCGGTGCCCGGCGCGCACGGAGCCCTCCGTGCGCGCGCATGCCCGCGCCCTTCCCGGGTGGGGCCGGGAGGGGCCCGTACGACATCTGCCCCCGCGGGGGCAGGGAGGCCAGGACGCAGCCGTCAGCCGTCACGCGGCCTCCGACCCTACTCGGGCACCCCGGTGGCTCGGCAACAGGCCGTCGGCCGGCCTACGGAACGCCCCCGGCCCCCCGTGTGTCCCTCAGCCACTCGTCCGCACCGCCCCACTGGTACGTGGGGCGCCCCTTCGCGCCACTGGTGCGGAACGGCTTGCCCTGGTCGTCGATCCGGAGCGTCCCGTGCCGGTCGCCCTTGGACCACTCCACGTCCAAGTACCAGCGGACGTCGTGGTTCTCGGCCCGGGCCGAGACGTAGAAGACCAGGGGGTCGCTCTCGCTGACCCGGTACGGGAAGCCGTCCTGGCCCGCCATCGGTGTGAGGCGCGGCTTCGCGTCGTCCAGGTCGACGGAGAAGTACTTGGTCTCCACGGTCTCGCCGCAGCCGTTCCCGATCAGGAAGTTGTTCCAGGGCAGCGGCTCACCGGTGGACCGCACGCGGACGTTCATGTCCTTCACGACGACCGGATCCTTGTCCGTGCCCTGCACGGTGACCTCGACGAACTGCTCACGGGCCGAGACGGCACCGAGTTCGCCCACCCAGGCGGGCACGTCCTGCCACGCGGGCGACCCCGGCACCTTGTCCGGCGGGCGGTTCACCAGGAAGCTCTCCACGCAGTCGTCTTCGTATTCGTAGGCGTACGGCCTGGTGCGCGCCGTCAGGGCGTCCTCGGGGGCCACGCCCCGCGGGCCCTCGGACGAGGGGCCCTTGCCGTCGCCCCGGGAGGCACCGGGGGCCTGGCTCCCTTTCCGGGGCGACGGGGCGGAGGGCGCGCCCTTCTTGCCCGTCCCAGCGGGCCTGCCCTTGCCCTGGGGCCTTTCCTCGCCCTCGGCCCCGTCCGGCCCGTGGGACTTGTCCTCGCCGTGGGGCTTGTCCTTGTCGGCGCTCTTTCCCGGTCGTCCGGACGGCGAGGGGCTCAGGTCCGGCGGGGCCGTGGGACCGGCGATCCGCTGGTGCTTGTCGCCGTCGCCGCTGTCGTCCCGGCTGCCGTTCATGGCGAGCGCGACGGAGCCTATGGCGACGACTGCGGCGACGGTGGCCGCGAGGACGAGGGTGCGCCGTCTGCGCGCCGGGGACTCGGTCTCCGGGCCGGGCACCGGGGTGCTGAAGTCGGCGGGCAGGCGGGGGTTCGCGGGCCGGGGGCCTTCCGTGGGGTCGGACACGGGAGCGGCCGACGCCGTGGGCTCCGGTTTCCGCCCCCGGTACTCGTCCGCCAGGACCCACCGCCGATGGACCTCCACCAGCTCCTGCGGCGTCGCCCCGCAGATCCGGGCCAACCGCTCCACCAGCGCGAACTCGGTGGGCACGGCATCCCCGTTGCAGTACCGGTGCAACGTCGACGCGCTGATGTGAAGCCGCTTGGCAAGCACTCCGAAACTGAGCCCGGACCGCTCCTTCAACTCCCCCAGCAGCTCCGCGAACGACTCCATCCCCATCTGCCCCATTCCGCTCATGCGTCCCGGGAACGAGACGCTCGGGCAGTCAACCGCAGTTCCGGAAGGGCCCGGTGGGGCTGAAAGGGTCTGGTGGGGCTGAAAAGGCCCGGTGGGGCTGGAAAAGGCCCGGTGGTGGGCTGGACGGGCTCAACGACGACGTGCGCGCCGCGACCACGACATGGCCTACGGCGTGCCCAACGCCCCGCTCGTCCACGCGGCCCGCAGCGCCTTCTTGTCCACCTTGCCGACCTTGGTCGTCGGCAGCTCGTCGAGGAGCACCGTCCCGCGGGGCGTGTACAGCTCCCCCAACTCGGCGGTCACCGCCGCGCCGACGGTCTCCGGGACGACGTCCGCGCCCGCGGCCGTGGCCAGGAAGATCTGCACGGCCTCCCCGAACTCCTCGTCCGGAACGCCGAGCGCCGCCGCGTTGCGTACGCCGGGCAGCGTGAGCAGGAAGTCCTCCAGGACCCTGGAGTAGACGTTGTCGCTGGTGCTGCCGGTGACGATGATGTCCTTGGCCCGGTCGACGAGATAGAGGTAGCCGTCGGCGTCGAGGTAGCCGATGTCCCCGGTGCGCAGCCAGCCGTCGTGCAGGACCTCCGCGGTGCGCGTCGGGTCCTCGTAGTAGCCGAGCATCACCGTCTCGCCCCGGACACACACCTCACCGACCTCCCGGACGGGCAGCGCCGCCGCGCTGTCCTCACCGCGGATCTCGATCTCGGTGTCGGCTATCGCACGACCGCAGCTGCGCCAGAGCTCGGGCCGCCGGGCCCCCTCGGTGGCGAGTTCCTCCGCGCCGAACGCGGCGATGCCGAGCGCCTCCGACTGCCCGTAGCCCTGGCTGAGCACCGGCCCGAAGACCTCGACCGTCTGCCGCAGTCGGCTGGGCGACGAGGCCGCGCCGCCGACGACGATCCGCCGCAGCGCCGGAAGGACGCCCGGCACGCACTCGGGGTGGTCGAGCAGCGCGTACAGCATCGGCGGTACGAACATGGTGGTGGTGATCCGCTCCTCGCGCAGCGCCGCGAGGGCCGCGCCCGCCTCGAACTCGGGCAGCACGACGAGGGCGGACCCCGTCACCAGCGCCTGGATCGAGGTGAGATGGCCGCTGCCGTGCGTGAGCAGCGTGGCCGTGAGCACCCGGTCCGTGGCCGGGTCCATGGCCGGGAAGAACGCGGGGCGGGAGTCCTCCGGGCCGTCGTCCACGAGGTCCACCAGCGTGTCGTAGAGCCGGTGGCTGTGGGCGGCGAGCTTGGGGCGGCCCAGGGTGCCGCCGGTGTAGAGGACGGTGACGGCCTCGTCCGGGCCGGGGGCGGGCACGCCCTCGGGGCGCGTCGTGGGGCACTCGGCCGCCAGGGACAGCAGGTCGGGGCAGTGCTGGTCGCAGGGGCCGAGGCTGAGCAGGACGGGGGCGTGGACGCTGCGGCCCGCCGCGTCGGCGGCCCGTACCGCGAAGAGCGGATCGGTGACCACGGCGCGGGCCCGGGACTGCTCGACCAGCGCGGCGAGTTCACCTGGTCCCGGCTCGGGCGGCAGGAACACGACGCGGCAGCCGATGAGGTGGACCGCGAGCTGTACCAGGACGGAGTCCACGCGGTTCGCCAGGAACAGTCCCACTCCGTCGCCGGGCCCGAGCCCCTGCCCACGCAGCGCGTGCCCCAGTCGGAACAGCCGCTGCCGGGCCTCCCCTCTGGTCAGCCGCTGCGTCCCTTGGACGAGCGCCTCGGCGCCCTCGTCCTCGTACCAGTGCTCCAGAATGCGGTCCACGTACGTCCGCGGCGCGGCTGTGTCCTGTGTGTCGATGATCATCAGCACATGCAAACACGCTGTTCGGAGGGCTCGGTTCCACAGGGGTCACCTTCAGCCATCATCTGATGGGGTGCCATGCCCGTGTCCGGAGGGGAATCCTGGCTCGGCAGTTCGGTTGAGCACCCGCGAAAGCGCGGTAGGCGCCCCTCATCATGGCGGGGAATCGCTCCCCGCGGTGTGACTCCCACAACAGCGCCTCGACCTCAAGGGGGAGCCGGGGCGACGGCTGCGCGGCCTTCGCGGATGCGAGGCGCCGTTGCCTTGGTTGCCCGCGTCGCTCCGAGCGCCGGGTGTCGGTGCCGGGTGGAAGACTGCCCGGCATGGTCCGATCAGACGCGAACGCAGACGCCAAGGCAGACCTTCTCCGCTACCTCCAGGACGCCCGCGAAGCCTTGTTGTGGAAGCTGGAAGGGCTCTCCGAGTACGACGTCCGCCGCCCTCTCACACCGACCGGAACCAACCTGCTGGGTCTGGTCAAACATGTCGCCTCGGTGGAACTGGGCTACTTCGGCGACACGTTCGGGCGGCCGTACTTCGACAAGGAGCGTCCGCCCTGGTGGTACACGGAGAACGCCGAACCCAACGCGGACATGTGGGCCACCGCGGATGAGTCCCGTGCACAGATCGTGGGCCTGTACCGCCAGGCCTGGGAGCACTCCGACACCACGATCGGGACGCTCGCCCTTGACACGGTCGGACACGTCCCGTGGTGGCCCGAGGAACGGCGGGAGGTGACCCTGCACCACGTGACCGTCCGGATGATCGCGGAGACCCACCGGCACGCAGGGCACGCGGACATCGTGCGCGAGCTCATCGACGGCTCCGCCGGACGGCTGCAGGGCAAGGACGACCTGCCGCCGGGTGATGTGGCGTGGTGGGAGGACCATCGGCGCCGACTGGAGCGGGTGGCGCGCCGAGTTGGCGACGGCTGACCGGCCCGGTCGGGCGGTCCCGCACCCGCGCACCGCGGCTCTTGACCCTCACGTGGCGTGAGGCCGCATAGTCGGGGCCGTGGAAGAAGATCACTGGACTGTAGGACATGTGGCCGAGCTGGCCGACGTGAGCGTCCGCACGCTGCATCACTACGACGAGATCAAGCTCGTCCAGCCGTCGGCGCGGACCGCCGCCGGGTACCGGGCCTACTCGGCGGGCGACGTGGAGCGGCTGCGGGAGGTCCTCGCGTACCGACGCCTCGGCTTCGGGCTGCGGGAGATCGCGGAACTGGTCGACGACCCGTCCACCGACGCGGTCGCCCACCTGCGCCGGCTGCGCGGCCTGCTCCTTGAGCGGCGCGATCGCGCCGACGCCATGGTGACGGCCATCGACAAGGAACTCGACGCACGGGCGAAGGGACTGAAGGTGACGCCGGAGGAACAACTGGAAATACTCGGTGCGCGGTTGTACGACGCGATCGGAGGCGCCTACACCGCGACGCGGCGTACCGAACCGCGGATCGCCGCGCGGATCTGGGACGCGCTCGGCGACGCGCAGACGGTCCTGAACGTCGGGGCCGGCACCGGCTCCTACGAACCCACCGACCGCGAGGTGACCGCGGTGGAGCCGTCGGCGGTCATGCGCGGGCAACGGCCCGTCGGCTCGGCGCCGTGCGTGACCGCCGCCGCGGAGAACCTGCCGTTCGAGGACCGGTCCTTCGACGTCGCCATGGCCGTCTCCACCGTGCACCACTGGGGGGACCCGATGGCGGGGCTGCGCGAGATGCGGCGCGTGGCCCGCCGCGTGGTGGTGCTCACCTTCGACACCGACGAGCCCCGCTGGCAGGACCGGTTCTGGCTCACCCGCGACTACCTGCCCGAGTTCGTCGACGTCCTCGCGGACTTCCCCTCGCTCGCCGGGATGGCCGACGCGATCGGCGGCCGCGCCGAGCCGGTGCCCATCCCGTGGGACTGCGCCGACGGCCTGTTCGAGGCGTACTGGCGCCGCCCGGAGGCGTACCTGGAAGACCACGTGCGCCGTGCGATGTCGGTGTGGACGAGGGTCGGTCCCGAGCCCGAGCAGCGAGCGGTGCGCGACCTCGCCGCCGACCTCGAATCCGGCCGCTGGGCCGAACGCAACGGCGACCTCGCCGACCTCGACGCGGCAGATCTGGGCCTGCGTCTGCTCATCGCCTGAGCCGACTCCGGTCTTCCACACCGGATCCAGCAGATCTGCCGCATACGACGGATCCAGCGGTTCGCTCTCCCGTTCCAATCCGGTCCCCCTCCCGGTCCGAATCCCTACATGTTGTCTGTGTGGGGGCGCCTTCGTCGCGCCCTTGGGGGAGGAAGCAGTGACGGGGAACGGTCCGAAGTTGTCCGACTGGCCCTTGGTCGGCCGGGCACGGGAGCTGGTCGCGATCGGGGCGGCGATCGGCACGAGCACGGCCGCCGGTTCAGGGGGCAAGACCGGCGGCGGGGTGGTACTGGCGGGCGAGGCAGGCGTGGGCAGGACCCGGCTCGCGCGAGCGGTCCTGACGCGGGCCCGGCGGGCGGGCCGGGGCACCGGATGGCTGGCGGCCACCCGCACGTGCGCGGCCATCCCGTTCGGCGCCCTGCTGCCGCTGGTCGCGGGCGACGAGCCGCCGGGCACTGATCCGATGGCCGTGCTGCACCACGCGGTGCGGCGTGCCGCACGGCACCGGCCGCCGCTCGTCATGGGGGTCGACGACGCCCATCTGCTGGACGAGCAGTCGGCATGGGTGATCCACCAACTCGCCGTACGCGGCCTCGTGTCCGTGGTGGCGACGGTACGGGCGGGAGAGCCCGCGCCGGATGGGGTGACCGCGCTCTGGAAGGACGCGCTGGCCCGCCGGATACTCGTCCGGCCGCTGGCACGGTCGGCGATGGACGAACTCCTGAAGCGTTCTCTGGGTCCCCAGGTGGAGGGGGTGACCCGGCTGGCGATCGCCCGGACGGCGGCGGGCAGGCCGCGGGTGCTGAGGGACCTGCTGGTCGAGGCGTACGAAGACGGTGCGCTGGTGTGCCGGGAGGGGGTGTGGCTGTGGGACCGGGCCGCCGACCGCACGGCGGGCTCCGGACACGCCGCCTCCGTGCTGTGGGAGGAGGCCGTGCTCGGCTGGACGCACTGTCTCGGCCTGGTGCTCGCCGGACGATTACACGAGGCGAGGAGCCTGGCGGAAGCGGGTTACACCGGCGCCGTCGACCAGGGCATCCGGGAGGTGGCCATCGGCTGGGCCGGATGCCGGGGCGCGATCGCCAAGACCCAGGGGCAGGTGGCCACAGCCCAGGCGGTGCTGCGGGAAGCCGTGGCCGCGCTCCACGGGCGCGGTGCCGACCACCTCGCCCGCTGGCTGCTCGCCGATCTGGGCGGAGCCGCGGCCCTCGCCGGTGACGCCGCCGGGGCGGGGCGGTGGATGCGGCGCGCCGACGCGCTGCGCGCGGACGGACCGCAGGGGGAGGTCCGTCGGCTGCTCGACCCGTGGATCGAGCTGGACCGTGCTTGGGTCATCGCGGCCGGGGGCAACCTGGAGCGCGCCGCCCGGCAGGCCCGCTGGGCGGCCGATCTGGCCGACGACACCAAGCAGTACGCCGCCGAGGCCATCGCGCTGTACGACGTCGCCCGCCTGGGCGCACCGTCCTCCGCGACGCCCCGGCTCGCCGACCTCGCCGAGACCGTGCACGGACCGCTGGTCCCGGCCCTCACCAGGGCGGCGGACGCGCTTGTCACCCTGGACGGCTCGGCGCTCGACGCGACGGCCGCCGCGCTCGACGACCGCGGCCTCGCGCTGCACGCCGCCGAGACGGCGGCCGCGGCCGTACGCGCCCACCTGGCGGCGGGAAACCAGGCGGCGGCGGTGGCGGCGCGGACCCGGATGACCGTGCTGCTCGACCGGTGCGAAGGCGCCAGCACGCCCTTGCTCGTGGCGCAGCGGGGCCTGGGCGTGCCCGCGCTCTCCCGGAGGGAACGCGAGGTCGCGCTCCTGGCGGCGTCCGGGCTGCCCAGCAGGGCCATAGCCGAGCGTCTTTCGCTGTCGGTGCGGACCGTCGACAACCATCTGGGCCGCGTCTACGCCAGGCTCGGCATCCCCGGGCGCGCCGCACTCGCGGTGCTCATCGGCCAACACCCGTGGCGGACTTGAGTATTGATTACTCAAGACAGTATGAATTCTCCGTCATAACCTTCCCTGTGTCTTCCGAATTTTCCCCGAGGAAAGGCGCGGCCAAGGGCCTTGCCAAAAGGCCCGTGAACGACCGGCAGAAGAATTCCGGGAGAGAGGGAAATGGAATGAGGATCGCCAAGTCAGTGAAGGCCGCGGTGGCGACCGCCGCCGCCTCCGCCGCAGCCGTCATCGGCCTTTCCGCTCCGGCCGACGCGGCGGGCGGCGACGGCGTGTGCCAGTTCGGCGAATGGTGCCTGTACTACGCCGTGAACCTCAACGGGTCGCTGTACGACTACAGCGGCGCGGACACCAACTACGGCAACGAGAAGTTCCTCACCAACGGCCTCGGCAAGGGCCAGACCGTCGCCAACAACGCGTTCTCCGGCGACAACGAGAACAAGACCATGTACGTCCAGGCATTCACCGGACCCAACTTCACCGGGACTCGCGGGTACGCGGCTCCCGGCGCGTTCGGGACGTTCGTGCAGCCGTACATCGGCAACCTCGAATCGCACTACTTCTCAACGGGTCCGGCAGGCAGGGCCCCGGCCAAGGGGCTGCTCCGCTGAAGCCGCTCCGGTTCTCCGCCCGCGTTCCGGGCGGAGAACCGGTTTTCACCGAACGGAGACCCCATGCAGCTCACCGCGAAGCGAGTCGCCGCGGCACTGCTCCTGATCACCTTGTCGGCGGCGACCGGCTGTACCAGCGGTTCCGGAGCCGGATCCGCCTCCGGCGCAGGGGCCGAGCCCGAGGTGAAGTCGACGCCGACCGCACTGGCAGCCGCTTCCCTGAAGCTTCCCCTCGACGCGTATCTGCTGTCCCCGGACGAGCTCGACCGACTCGCCACGGCTCAGGGCACCTTGGTCGCCCGGTGCATGCACCGCTTCGGCTTCGAGTTCCGCATGCCGGACCCGCCGCCTCAGCCCGAACCACCGGACGGCAATGAGCGGCGCTACGGAACGACCGACGCGAAAGCGGCCGCGAAGCACGGCTATCAACCGAAGCCGCCACCACGCGGGAGGACGCCGGCCGCGAAACCAGCTCCCACGAGCGACGACCCCGCGGAGACTTCCGTACTCCTGGGAAAGGGACAGCGCTCCTGGAAGGGCAAGCCCATCCCCGAGAAGGGCTGCGCGGGTGAGGCGGCGCGCGGCCTGTCGTCCGGCACCCCGCCGCTCTCCGACAGCGAGACGGCGGCAGCACAGCGGCTCTCCGCGGAAAGCTTCACACGCTCACAACGCGACTCCCGCGTACGCGCGGTGTTCACGCAGTGGGCGCGGTGCATGAAAGCGAAGGGTTACGACTACGCCACTCCGCTCGACCCGCCGGGCGACCCTCGCTTCACCGACCGTGTCACCGCACAGCAGATCAAGACGGCGAACGCCGACATCACCTGCAAGAAGAAGACCAACCTGGTCGGTGTGTGGTTCGCGGTGGAATCGCGCTACCAGAAAGACCTGATCGCGGGGAACCGGAGCGTCCTTGAGAAGGTGCGGCGCAACAACCAGGCTCAGCTCGCCGAAGCCGCGCGCGTCGCGTGAGCCAACACCCGGGCGGCGCCGGTCAGTTCGCTCCGCCCTGGCCGGCGCCGCCCGACTTGCGGAAACCGCAAGATTGCGTGCCGCGTCGCGAGGTCCCTGGCAAGACTGACCGCACCACCCCGAGGCCGACCGCCCCAAGACCCTCCGAAACGCCGCCCGCCCTCATTCACAGGAGCCTCTCCCCCATGCACACGTACGACGTCACCGTGACGACCAGCGCCTCACCGGAAACCGTCTGGAAGCTGCTGGTCGACGCCAGAACCTGGCCGTTGTGGTCCAAGGTGGACAGCCTGGATACGGCACGGTCGGTCGACCTCGACCCCTTCGGCGACGACGGCGTCGGCGCCGTCCGGGCCTTCCGGACGGGACGCACCGTGACCGGGGAGCGGATCACCGAGAAGGTCGAGCCGCGCCTCCTGGCGTACGAGGACGCGTTCAACACGCCGATCCACAACCTTCACGCACGCATCGAGCTGACGCCGACAGCGAGCGGCACGGTCATCCACTGGCACGGCGAGTACGAGACGGGCCGGCTCATGGGCTGGATCATGCCGCGCTACCTCCAGAGGTTCATGCGGGGCATGGCGGAGGGACTGGCCCGCTACGCCGAGGACCACAAGCCGACCCGGTAACGCCCCGTGCACGCCGGGCCCGGCCGCTCACGGTCGGCCGGTCCGGTTTCGCTCCCGGGTTATCGCCGGGTGACGGAACGGATCCAGGAGAGTTGCTTGGAGATCTTCCCCGCCTGGGCGACCTTCTCCCGGTCGGAGCCGTTGAAGACGCCGACGAGAGTCTCGGTGCCGCGCGGGCCGACGCTCATCACCGGGCCACCGGAATCGCCGCCCGCGGGAATCCCGGACACCTTCTTCATGCAGAAGTCCGGGCCGCCCTTCGTGACGTAGCCCTTGCACCGGGGAGTGTCCGGCGACACGACCCGCAGGGTCGACTGCTTGAGTACGCGGGACTGGCAGGCGTTCTCGTCTTCGGTGCAGGTCGCACCCCACCCGTACTGCCGTACGGTCTGACCGACGCGAACCGGGTCCGTGGCCAGGCGCGCCGTCTTGACGTTCATGCGGGACACCTTGATGAGCATCATGTCGGCGTGCGCGCTTCCCACGCGCTTGCCGGGCACCGGGCGGACCGTGGTGCCCTTCCGCACGTCGAGGTCGCCCACCCGGAACGAGATCCTCTTGTCGGCGACCGGCCGCGCCTGCTCGTAGAAGCAGTGCGAGGCGGTGAGGATCCACCGGGTCGTGACGGCCGTTCCGGTGCACGCCGGTTTGCCGTCGACGAGCATGCGCACCGCCCACGGACCGTAGGTGCTCTTCGACCCACCGATGACGGCGGAGGCAGGCGCACTCGACATCACCGAGCCCGCCACCAGCAGCAGGGCGGACAACAACAGCACCTGGACTCGGCGCATCATTCGGAACAGCTCCTCTCGTCGGACACGGAATCTCCAGGTGAGGAGATACCTGGCCGGGCAAGAAGGTTCCGTCGGAAGCCGTCACGATTGTGGGCTGTTCGGGCACAGCTCCCGAAGGTGCCGCGCGATGTCGTCCGCGTCGGGCAGGCCGAGTTCGCGGAAGACGCTCTGCGCGCGGTGGTAGTGCTCCCGGGCCCTGTCGGTGTCGCCCTGGGCCCGGTGGGCGTGGCCGAGCTGGGCGAGGGCGCGGGCGAGAATACCCGCGTCGCCGCGTGCCTCGGCGATGTCCCGTGCCCGCGAGGCGTGTGCGACGGCCTCCGCGGGCTCTCCCGAGAGGTTGTGGGCCTGGGCGATCGCGCCGAGCAGGAGGCCCTCGCGGAAGCGGGATCCCGTCTCACGCCACCGGCGCAGGCTCTCGTGCAGGCTGTCGAAGGCCTCGGGCGTCCGCCCCGTCCGCAGGCACACCTGGCCGAGGTTGTGCAGCGCGTTGGCCTGACCCGCGACGTCCCCGGTCGCCCGGGTGACGGCGACGGCCTCGCGGCAGTGCGCAAGGCCCTCCTCGGCCCGGCCGGTGGCCAGCAGGGCCAGGCCGAGGAAGCCGAGCGCGTACGCCTCGATGCTGCGGCTGGCCAGGGCCCTGCCGTGGGTCAGCGCCTCGGCCAGCATGGCGTGCGCGGCGGTGAAGTCGCGCAGGGCAAGGGCGCCTCCGCCGCGTGTGATCAGGACGTGGGCGAGCAGCGTCCGGTCCCCGGCCTCCCGGCACAGCTCGATGGCCCGGTCCAGGGAGGGGGCGCCGAGTCGCATGGCGAAGCGGTGCTGCACGGAGCTGCCGAGCATGTACAGGGCGCGTGCTTCCGCGGTGCGGTGGCCGGCGGCGCGCGCGGCCTCGGCCAGGGTGCGGGCGGCGCGTTCGATGCCGTAGGGCTGCGCGCCGAGGCGGCCGAGCGGGTCCGCGGCGAGGAGCAGGTCCGCGCAGACGGTCAGCGACAGGGAGGGATCCGCCGCCGCCTGCTCGATCAGCCCCAGGAGTGACGTCTGCTCGTCGAGCAGCCAGGCGGCGGCCTCCTGCGGGCCGGTGAAGTCAAGGCCCTCGGAGCGCAGCGGCGCCGCGTGCCCGGGGAACACGTCGTCGGGCAGCGAGGCCCGGTGGGCGCCGAGGGCGGTGGCGAGGCAGAACTCGAGCAGGCGGGTGAGGGCGGCGGTTCGCTCGTGGTCCGGCACTTCGGCGAACGCGGTCTGACGGGCGAAGAGCCGGAGCAGGTCGTGATAGCGGTAGCGGCCGGGGGCGACCGACTCCAGGAGGCTCAGGTCGACCAGGGACTCGCACAGCTCCTCCGCCTCCCGCTCCGGTCGGGCGAGCAGCGCCGCGGCGACGGGCACGCTCAGTTCGGGCATCCGGGGCAGGGCAAGGAGACGGAAGGCGCGGACGTGCTCGGCGTCGAGGAGTTCCATGCCGAGCCGGAAGGTCGTCTCCAACGCGGTGTCCTCCGCCCTGAACGCGCTGAGGCGGCGCCGCTCGTCGGCAAGGAGCGCGGCGGTCTCCGCGAGCGTGTGGTCCGGCCGGGCGGCGAGGCGCGATGCCACGATGCGGATGGCGAGCGGCAGATGGCCGCAGGCGTCGAGCACCTCGGCGGCGGCCTCCGGTTCGGCGGCGACGCTCTGTTCGCCGATGATCCGGGTCAGCAGCTCCCGGGCCTCCGCCCGTGCCATGGGCCGCAGGTCCACGAGGGTGGCCCCGGTCAGGCCGACGAGCCGGGAGCGGCTGGTGAGCAGCACCGCGCTGCCGGGCGCGCCGGGCAGCAGGTCGCGCACCTGGGCCGGGTCGTGGGCGTTGTCGAGGACGACGAGCACCTGCCGGGTGGCGAGCAGGGAGCGGTAGAGGGCGGCCCGCTCCTCGGGCAGCCTCGGGAGGTGCCCGGCCCGTACGCCGAGGACGCACAGGAAGCGGCCGAGGACCTCCATGGGTTCCGCGGGCCGGGGGTCGGTTCCTCTCAGGTCCGCGTAGAGCTGACCGTCCGGGAAGCGGTGGCGCATCCGCTGGGCCACGTGGACGGCCAGGGCGGTCTTGCCGATGCCGCCCATCCCGCTGATGGAGCTGACGGCGACGATCCGGCCCTTCCCCAGTGCGGCGCACAGCCGGTCGACCTCGTCGCTCCGGCCCGTGAAGTCGGCGGTGTCCTGCGGGAGTTGGGCCGACCCGTAGGACCGGTCCGGAGTGCGGAGATCCGCCTCGTCCCCCGCCTGCCTACCCTGCCCCGCGGTGAGGATCTTCTGCTGGAGCCGGTCCAGTCCGGGGCCGGGGCGGATGCCCAGCTCATCGGCGAGCGCACGGCGGACGCGCGCGTGCACGTCGAGTGCCTCGGCCTGCCGTCCGGCGTGGTGCAGCGCTGTCATCAGGAGCTCGTGGAACCGCTCGCGCCACGGGTGTTCGGCGGCCAGCACGCGCAGCGGACCGAGCGCGTTGTCGTACCCACCGAGCGCGATCTCGGCCTCCCAGCGGGCCTCGACCGCCGACAGGCGCAGCTCCTCGATGCGGGTGCGCTGGGCCTCGGCGTACGGGCCGGGCACACCGGCGAGCGGCCTGCCGCGCCACAGGTCGAGCGCGGAGACGAGCAGCGACCGTGCCCGTTCGGCCCGGCCGGCGGCCCGGGCCCGCTGCGCCTCGGCCGTACGGAGCTCGAAGACCGTCAGGTCGACGTCCTCCGGGGCGACGCGCAAGGTGTAGCCGTCGTCGGTCGTCAGCAGGGTGCGGGCGGCGGCGCGGGGCGCCCGGCCGGGCTCGAGGAGTCGGCGCAGGGTGAAGACGTGGGTGCGCAACGACCCCAGCGCGCCGATCGGGACCTCGTCGCCCCAGACTGCGGCGATCAGATCCCGGGCGGACACGGAGGTACGTGCCCGCAGCAGCAGGACCGCGAGCACCGCCTGTGACTGGGGCGCCCCGACTGACACCTCGGCCGACCCGTCGTGCAGGCGAAGGGGCCCGAGAACGGTGAAGCGGTGGGCGGCGGTTCGCCCGGATTCACCGCCGGAGGAGCGGCCGGAGGAGGCAGTGAGGGGCGGGGGCATGGGATGTCTCCGAATGATGTGGGGGCCGTGTGGCGCGAGGACTACGTGGGTCACGGGAGGGAGGAGCGTCCCTGTCCCGGCGCCAGGACTTGTCGCCGAGCAGGGCGCGCAGCCGCGAGGCGTACGTCCTCCGGGTCCCCGCTGCTCGGGGCGGCAGGCTTCCGCTCCACCCGTCCATGCCTGTAGGCGCGCATGCCGTACGGCGGGCCGACTTCTCGTGGTGTCCGGGTCGATGGTTCGCGGGATGGGTTCAAGGGCACTCGTACATCATGAAGATCCTTTTCCTCTTGGCAATCGTCGGCATCGCAGTGACGCTCTGGAGCATGCGGTCGAGCAAGCGCAAGTAGCGTCGTCCTGGCCCGAGCAACTGCGCCGAGAGGACGAAGAGTTCAGCGACCATGCCGACCCGGGGGCACCCCAAAGCCCCCGGGTCGGCATCGCGCGCGCCGCCTCCCACGCCCCGGTCGTGCACGGTTACAGTCGCTTGCCCCCACAGCACGATCAACTCCCCCCACGACTGCATCCCGTACTCACGTACGCCTGTCCGTAGTTCCACCGGAAAGGAAATGCCAGCCGTGTCCCAGCACCACCGTCTCAGACCCGCAGCCATCGCCTCCGCGGCCGCCGTCGTCGTCCTCGCGCTCGGGTTAAGCGGTGCGGCCCACGCCGCCACGCCCGCCTCGGCCGCCGGCTCCGCCGCCCGTGTCGGCGACGACCCTGACCAGCCCGACAACCCGCTCTACGACGCCCCCGAGGGCTTCCGCGCCGAATCCGGGCGTGAGGCGGTCTCGCTGTCCTGGAGCACGCTCTCCGCGGCCACCGCCTACGAGGTGTACCGCGCCGAGGCCGAGGGGACCGGACCGGACGAGGTCGGTCCTTACGCGCTGCTCGCCACCGTGAGCACGGGTGCGTACGTCGATCGCGATGCCGACCCCGACGTCGAGTACGCCTACAAGGTCCGCGCCCTGGACGGCGCCGGCCACGTCTCGCCCTACACCGAGCCCCAACGCGGCACCCGGGACACCGTCGCGCCGTTCGCCCCGCGGGACCTCACCCGCGTCCGCGAGGACGAGCGCGGTGTGACGCTGACGTGGCGCAGCGGCGACTCGGACGCGGTGAAGTACGTGGTGTACCGCGCCGAGAGCCCCAACGCCCACCGCACGAAGATCGGTACGACCACATCGCTCACCTTCCGTGACACGAAGGGCGAGGCAGGCCTCACGTACTCGTACGAAGTGAAGGGAGTCGACGCCGTCGGCAACGAGTCCGGGGCATCGAATACCGTCGCGGGCACCAAGACCGTCACCTCCACCACCGCGCCCAAGGCGCCCACCGTCAGCAGCGCCACCCTGGTGGGCAAACGGCTCACGCTGTCGTGGTGGCAGAGCCCGCACGTACCGGTCTCCTCCTACACCGTGTACCGCTCCAAGGCGTCCCCGGTCGACGTCACCGACCCGAACAACCGCGTGGCCACGACGACGAAGACCGAGTACACCGCCACGGTGACCGAGGACGGGAGCGAGCGCGACTACCACTACGCGGTCGTCGCCACGTCCAAGCACTCCGTCGCCTCGCCCGCCTCCGGGTCGGTCAAGCCGACGTACAAGGAGCCGCAGCCGCCCCGCGCCACGGAGTTCCACGACGTCGTGCCGGGCGCGGGCAGCGTCCGGCTCGCGTGGTCCGCCGTCCCGTACGGCAGCGATGAGGCTCCGGTGACGGGCTATCGCGTGTACCGCTCCACCGAGCCCGGCATCACCAAGGAGAACGCCGAGTTCAGGCACGAGGTCACATCCGGTACGGAGTACGTGGACCGTGATCTGACGGGCGGCACGAAGTACTACTACGCGGTGGCGAGCCTCGACGAGGACGGCCGCGAGTCCGCCCTCTCGCCCGAGGTGTCGGCCACGCCGTCCGGCTGACGGACGAGGGGCCGGGAGACGGCCGTTCTCCCGGCCCCGGTCCTACCCGGGCAGTACGGCTGCTGTCGGCAGCCTCATCAGGCGCAGGATGTTGCCGTGGTAGATCCGTGCGCGGTCGGCGTCCGTGAGGTCGAGCGCGTCCAGGACGCGGATCGTCTCGCGGATGAAGCCGGGGCCGCCTTCGGGGTCGAAGGGGCAGTCCGTGCCGAACAGGACGTGGTCGGCGCCGAAGAAGTCCAGGCCGCACCGGATGCCGCTGGCGGAGCCCGACAGGGCCGTGTCGGCGTAGAAGCGTCGGAAGTACTCCAACGGCCGGTGCGGCAGCGCCGTTTCGCGCAGGTGCGCGAGGTTTTCGCCCCCGGTGCGGCTGCCGAGCTGGTCGCTCCAGCCGAGTCCGATCCGCCCTTCGAGGAAGGGGATCATGGCGCCCAGATGATGGGTGATGATCTTGATGGTCGGGTGTTGTTCGAGCAGGCCGGAGAAGACGAGCCGGGCCATGGCGGCACTGGTCTCGTACGGCCAGCCGAGCGCCCACCAGATCTCGTACCGGGAGGTGTCCTCGGTGGCGTAGTCGGCGAAGGCGGCGCCGCGGGCGGGGTGCAGCCAGATGGGCAGGTCCCGCCGGGCCATCTCGGCGAAGATGTCCCGGAATTCGGGGGCGTCCAGTGGCTTGCCGTCGACGTTGGTGAAGAGCTGCACTCCCCGGGCGCCGAGGTCGTCGAGGGCGTGGGCGAGTTCGGCGAGTGCCGCGTCCGGGTTGTTGAGCGGCAGGGAGGCGACGAAGGCCGGGAAGCGGTCGGGGTGCCGTTCGGTCAGCTCGTGCAGCGACTCGTTGGCGAGGCGCGCGAGCGCCGGGGACTCGTGCGGGGCGGCGAGCCGTTCGATCGGCGGTGAGGACAGCGTGAGGACCTGCTGGTAGCCGTCGCCGAACTCGTCCATCATCCGCAGGCGCGCGTCGAGGTCGTGCAGCGCGTCGAGCTCCAACCAGCGTTTGAGGGCGGCGGTGTCGACAGCCAGCTCGCGCATGCGCGCGAAGTAGCGCCGGGGCAGGATGTGGCTGTAGGCGTCGAGTTTCATCGCTCGCTCCTCGCGGTCTGCGGAACCCAGTGGGTGATCTTGCGGTCGACGGCCTGGACCAGGGCCAGGGCTCCCAGGGCGACGGCGACGACGACCAGGAGCACGGCCAGCACACTCGCGCTGTCGAAGCGGCCGCCCGCCTCGGTGACGAGGTGGCCGAGGCCGACCACGGCGATGAACATCTCGCCGTTGATCATGCCGGTGACGGCGCGGCCGACACCGAGCCGCACCCCGGCCATGATCATGGGCGCGGCGGCGGGCAGCGCCACGCGCAGCAGCACCTGGCGTTCGCTCGCGCCGTACGACCGCGCCATCTCCACCAGGTGCACGGGCACGGACCGCACGGCCGATTCCGTGGTGACGATGACGATGAAGACGGCGTACATCACCACCACCGCCACGACCGAGGCGCGCCCCGCCCCGAGGAGCGAGAAGAACACCGGCGCGAAGACCAGGGAAGGGGCGGCCAGCAGCGCGTGGACATAGCCGCCGAGCGCCGCCTCGACACGACGTGAGCAGCCCATGGCGGTGCCGACCGCGAGCCCGGCGGTGAGGGAGACGGCCAGGCCCAGGGCGAGACTGAGCAGACTGTCGGCCAGGCTGCTGAAGATCAGGCCCTCGCGGGACAGTTCCACGAGCCGGGCAAGCACCCGGCTCAAGGGCGGCAGCGACGACGCCTCCGCCATCCGCGCGGCGACTTCCCAGACCACGGCACCGACCGCGAGGCTGACCGCCGCCGCGGGCACACGCCGTAAGGACGACAACCGGGCGTTCATGAGGCCGCCCTCTCCGGCCGGTGCTCGGCGTGCATCGCGCGCAGCCGCTCCCACAGGTAGCCCGTCAGCTCGCCGTACTCGCCGGAGCGCGCCACGCCTCCGACGTCGCGCGCACGGGGCCGGGGCAGCTTCACCGGCACGATCTCGGCGATCCGTCCCGGGCGGGCGCTCATCAACGCGACGCGGTCACCGAGGAGGACGGCCTCCTCCATGCTGTGGGTGATGAACACGACGGTCAGTCGCTGCTCCTCCCACAGGGACAGCAGTTCCTCCTGCAGGAGCCGCCGCGTCTGTTCGTCCACCGCCCCGAAGGGCTCGTCCATGAGGAGCACGCGGGGGCGTACGGCCAGAGCGCGGGCGATCCCGACGCGCTGCTGCATGCCGCCGGACAACTCGCCGGGCAGCTTGGCCGCGCAGTCCGCGAGCCCCACCGTGGCGAGCAGCGCGCGGGCGCGTTCGGTGCGCTCGGCCCGGCCGACGCCGCGCATGCGCAGGCCGAAGGCGACGTTGTCCAGGACGTTCGCCCACGGCAGCAGCGCGAAGTTCTGGAAGACCATGCTCCGGTCGGGTCCGGGCCCGCGCACCGGCGCGCCGTCGACGAGGATGTCGCCCTCGTCCCAGGGCACGAGCCCGGCGACGGCCCTGAGCAGGGTGGTCTTGCCGCAGCCGCTGGGGCCGAGGACGGTCAGGAACTCGTTCTCGGCCACGTCGAGGCTCACCTCGCTCAGTGCCCGCACACGGGTGCCGTCCCGCGCGGTGAAGCTCTTGCTCAAGCTGTCGATGGTGATCATCGGGTGCTCCTTGCCGGATGCGGAGGGGACTTCGGGGTGCGGGACCAGCGGGTCAGCCTGCGTTCGGCCCAGTGCGCGGCGGTCACCAGGAGCAGCGCCTCGGCGAGGATGATCGCGATGGTGCCGTAGAGCGGCGGTGCCTTCAGCAGGCCGCGGTAGGTGAGGATCAGTCCGCCCAACCCGTCGGAGACCATGAGCAGTTCGACCAGGACCATGCCGGTGACGGCGCGGCCGAGGCCGAGGCGCAGGCCCGTCATGATCGCGGGCAGGGCACCGGGCAGCAGGACCCACCGCCAGATCCAGCGTTCCCCGGCGCCGAACGAGCGCGCCATCTCGATCAGCGCCGGGTCCACCTGCCGTACGCCCGCCCGGCTGTTCACGATCACCATGACGACCGAGAAGGCCGCGACGAGCGCGACCCGGGAGGCGAGGCCGACGCCGAACGACATCACCAGGAGCGGGATGACCGCGGCCACCGGGGTCACGAGCAGGATGTTCAGATAGACGTCCGCGTACCGCTCCAGGAGCCGGAACCGGCCGAGCGCGGTACCGACCGGGACACCGACGACGACAGCGATGGCGAAGCCGAGCACCAGGGCCTGGTTGCTCACGTACAGGGCGCGCCACAGCTCCGCGTCGCCGAGCAGTTCGAGGGTGGCCCGGAGCGTCTCGGCGAAGCCGGGCAGCAGCAGGCCGCCCCGGGCGCGGGCGTAGAGCTCCCAGGCCGTGGCGAAGAGCGCGAACGTCAGGAGTTGGTAGGTCGGTTTCCGGTCGAGGAACCGTCGCAGCGGTCCCGGCCGCCGCGCGGTGCGGGGACCGGCCTGTGTGCTGACGCGTCCGCGCCGCGTGCGGGGGGTCGCCTCCGTGGGCGTGGTCGCGGCGGTCATGACGCGGCCCTGAGGAAGCTGAGGTCGGCCGCGTCGCGTGCGGACATGCCGCGTCCGATCACACCGGCGCGGGCGAAGAAGTCGATGGTTCCCTGCACGTTCCGCGGGGTGAGGGCCGCCGCGTCGAACAGCCGCGCCGCGCGGTAGCGCTTGGCGACGCGGGCCACGTCGGCCTCGTCCTCTTGGGGCAGGTAGCGGTGCACCAGACGTGCCAGGTGCCCGGGCCGGGCGTTGATCCGGGCGTGCTCGCGCACCAGGGCCGTGACGAACGCCTGGGACACCTCGCGGTGGTCGGCGAGGAAGTCCGCGTTGGCGTAGACGGTCTGCGGGTGCAGGTCCGGCAGGGTCCGGGCGAAGTCGGCGAGCTTGGTGAGGCCGGCGGCGCCAGGATCCGTGGAGGACTCCAGGGCGACGGCGTCGGCGACCTCCAGCGGCGTCGCGTCGATCTCCCCCGAGGCGAGGGCCTGCGCGCGGACGTCCGAGCCGCCGAGCGTCAGATAGCGCGGGCGCCGGTCCGCGCCGCAGTGCGTGCGCACCCAGTCCTTGGCCATGGCGGTCGCGACCGCTCCCGCGCTGAAGATCCCGAAGGGGCGCTTGTCGAGGTCGTCGCAGGACGTGACGCCGGGGCGGCCGTAGAGCGCCCACTGGTTGCCGACGACATCGGCGATGATCCTGATGGGCGCGTTCTGCTCGATGGCGCTCAGCGCCGGTCCCGTCGCCTCCGCCGAGATCGCGTAGTCGCCGAGGGCGAGCCCCTCGATGGCCAGTTCGGGTGCGGCGAGTTCCACGACGTCGATGTCGTGCCCCTGGCGCCGGAGGGAGTCCACGGCCGCCAGGAACGGCACGGTCGTGATGTCCGGCTCGACGACCGCCACGGTGAACGACAGCGTCCCGTCCGCCCGGGTCTCGGTGCCCGTGCCGCTGCCGCAGGCGGTCGCCGCCGCGGTCGCGAGGCATAAGACCGCGGTGGCGGTGACTCGCTTCGTACGCGTCCAGGCGGCCCAGGCCGTGGGCCGGGTCCAGGTGCGCATGGCCATCCCCCTTTGTTCCGGCTCGGTTTCCCGAGGTCATCGGTTAGGCAAACGTATGCCTTGCCCTGGGATGCTAGACACCCCGTACTCCGATTCGTCAAGGGGCAACACACAGACTCCCAGCTGGAGTTGGGTCACCGCGTTGCCAACACCCCACCCTCTGTGTCATGTTGGGACCCCTGGAGGGCAAACGTTTCCCGAACGCCTCCACGAACCCTGGACGGTGGTGTGTGAGCTCACTGGTGGAAGTCGCCCGAGCGGCGGGCGTGGCCGTCTCCACGGCGTCGCGCGTGCTCAGCGGGGCCGACCATCCCATCTCGGCCAAGACCCGCGCCAAGGTCATGGCGGCCGCCGAGCGCCTGGAGTACTCGCCCAGCGCCCTCGCCCGCGCCATGGTCTCGCCGCACAGCCGCCTCGTGGGCGTCCTGGTGAGCGACATCGACAACCCGTACTTCTCCGTCATCGCCCGCGGCGTGGACGACATGGCGACCCGCGCCGGTTACGTGACGATGCTGTCCAACGTCGACCGGCGCACCGCCACGGAGATCAGCCGCCTGCGGGCCATGCGGGACTACCGCGCCGCGGGCGTCGTCTTCGCCGGCAGCGGACACGTCGACGACCCGCAGGCGCAGAACCTGGCCGAGGCCGTGCGCCGCGCCCAGGAGGAGGGCCTGCAGGCGGTCTCCCTGGCCGTACGCGACCTGGGCTGTCCGTCCGTCGTCGTCGACAACCGCGCCGTGGCCCACGACATCACCGACCACCTCGTCTCGCTCGGGCACCGGCACATCGCGTTCATCGAGGGGCCACCCGGCATGACGGTCAGCGAGCACCGCCGCGAGGGCTTCCTGTCCCGTATGGCCGAGGCAGGCCTCACCGAGGGCGCGCACTGCCACCCCGGCGGCTTCAACCACCAAGCCGGGCACGCCGCCGCCCTGCGGATCATCGCCCGCCGCCCCCTCCCCGACGCCATCCTCGCGGCCAACGACGAGGTCGCCGTCGGCGCGCTGAGCGCCCTGCGCCAGGCAGGCATCGACGTACCGAGGGAGATCTCCGTGGCGGGCATGGACGACCTGCGAGTCGCGGAGTTCGTCGGCCTGACCACGGTGAGCCTGCCGCTGTACGAGATGGGTTCCCTGGCCGCCCGGCACATCATCGACACCGCCGGGCGCGCCGGCGCGGCACACACCGGGGGCCCCGGCGCCACGGACGTCCCGGCGACGACCGTGCTCAGCCATCGCCTCGTCGCCCGGGAGACCACCACCCGACGGGCCGACGCCTGACCCGGTCCGCCCCGGCGCGTACACAGCGAAGCCGCCCACCCGCCGGGGCGCGGGCCTCCGCGCCGGGCTGAAGCCCTACCGGGTCTTCCGCTCTGTCCGCTCCCGCGGCCCGTTGACGCTAGCGTCAAGCCCATGATCGTATGGCTCAACGGCACCCACGGCGCAGGCAAGACGACGACCAGCGCGCTCCTGCAGCAACTGATCCCGGATTCACGGGTGTTCGACGCCGAGAAAGTCGGCGAGACACTCATGGACATCACACCGGGACTGCCATGGACGGGCAACTTCCAGCACTGGCCGCCGTGGCGACCGCTCGTCGTCGAGACCGCCCGCCACGTACTCGACTACACCGGCGGCACCCTGGTGATGCCCATGACCGTCCTGGTCGAGGAGTATTGGCGCGAGATCAGCTCCGGCCTCGCCCAACACGCCATCCCCGTACGGCACTTCGTCCTCCATGCCGACCAGGACACCCTCCGCGGGCGCATCGCGGGCGACACCGTTCTCGGCCCCGACTCCCCGTTCCGTCTCCAACACCTCGAGCCCTACGCCGAGGCGGCCCGCACATGGCTGCACGCCGAGGCCGAGGTCGTCGACACCACGCATCTCACGCCCGCCCAGGCCGCCCAGCAGATCGCGGAGGCCGTGAAGAGCTGAGGAGAACGCATCCGAACACACGGTCCGCGAACGGGGCGTCCTGCCCTGTCCCATCCGTACCGACTTCCCCGTCTCGGAGCGCACACGCGAAAGCCGAAAGCGCGAAAAGTACAGCGATCAGATCGATGAGTGACATGACGTCAGAACCCGAGACGCATACGTTGGTTCCGCCCCACAAGTACCACTCTCGCGCCACGGACACCTAAGCGACCACAAGCATCCTCGGGAGCGTCCAGTGAGAAGTGCAAGAATCGCGCTTTGCGCTCTGCTCGTCACCGGGGCCGTCGGCCTCTCGCCCACCACCGCTTCGGCGAGCCAGTCGGCCCCGTCGGCGGCCCGGGGCGCGTTCGCCCTGTCCAGCACCGCGTTCGCCGACGGCGGCGTCATCCCCAAGGTCCACGAGTGCACCAGCGGCGGAGGAAGCGACCCCGCCAAGAGGAACGAATCCCCGCCCTTGGCCTGGTCGGGTGCTCCGACCGCCGCCAAGAGCTATGCGATCGTCATGCGCGATCTCGACAACGCCAGCCTCATCCACTGGGTCATCTACGACATCCCGGCGGCCACGACCTCGCTCCCCCAGAACGTCGACCATGAATACCGGCCCTCGACCCCGGCGGGAGCCAGGCAGGTCTACTACCGCGGCAGCGCGAGCCTCTACGGCTACCAGGGACCGTGCTCGCCCTCGACGGTGAACACCTACGAGTTCGTCGTCCACGCGCTCGACCGGGCATCGCTGACCAACCTGAACTCCAACTCGTCGACCCGGACCGCCGCCAGGGAGATCGTCGCGGCGACGGTCGGCTCGGCCAGGATCACTGGCGAGTCATAGCGTTCTCGCGGCGGGCGCTGCGGGCTCCCATCAGCAGCAGGACGCACGCGACCACGAAGAGCGGCCAGGGCGTGAACGGGAGGATGACGGCGTCGACGAGCGTCCAGGCCCCCAGCGTCCAGGCGATGAACGTCGGCGGGGTGATGCCGCGGCGGTCCAGCCACAGCACCGTCAGTCCGATGAGGGCGAGCGGTATGCCGAAGCTGTCCAGGCTCAGCCAGTACGCGCTGCCCGCCGGGCTCATGTCGGAGAGGTCCTCGTTCCACAGCCCGCCGCTGAACCAAGTCCCGGCGTGGCGCCCCGCTTTCTCCACCGTCAGGGCGCCGAGCGTATGCGCCGTTCCGCACAACGTGATGATCCAGCCAGCCCACTTGATCATCCGAGTTCTCCCGTCCTGTCGCGAAGCCGCGCGGTGCGGCTTCATCGCGGTCGTCTCTGCGCAGCCGGGCCAGAGACATCCGAAACCGCCATTCCGAAACCGGCGTTCCGATACCGCAGTTTCGATACTCTCGTTCCGTATAGTGCAGTCCATGGAAGCGAGAAGGCAACGGGGCGGACGCCCCCGGGACAGTCGCGTCGATCACAAAATCCTGGAGACCACGCGTGAACTGATCGGCGAAGTCGGCTACCCGGCCCTGACCGTCGACCAGGTCGCGACACGCGCCGGGGTGGGCAAGGCGGCGATCTACCGCCGCTACGCCTCGAAGGCCGAGATGGCGTTCGTCGCCACCATGCACGAGCAGCAGTTGCCCCCGCCGACCGGCACCGGCTCCTTGCACGGGGACCTGCTGGCGCTGGTCCGCACGTTTCACGTGCGCATGGCCGCCCCGGCGGCCCGGGAGCTGGCACCAGCCCTGATCAGCGAACTCGCCGTCAACCCCGAACTGGACACCCGGTTCAAGGACACCTTCCTGGCCACCGAACAGGCCGCCTTCGCCGACATCATCGAACAGGCCGTGGCCCGCGGCGAGTTGGCCGGACCCGTCGACCCCGCGATGGCCCACCTACTACTGCTCGGCTCCCTGGCGTCCGCCCTGTACGTCCTGAACCTGCCCGTCGACGACGCGATGGTCACCGACCTCGCCACCGCCGCCACGGCGGGGATCGCCGCCCTGGCCGACCGGCACCACGGCAGCCCCGGCGGAGCCGCCGAGCCGTCCTGACAGGGCCCTCAACGGACGCCGAGGACGGCTCGCACTAGCTCGGGCGGCAAAGTGCGCGCAGGCCCCGGTCGGCGAAGGCGATCAGCCACTCGAAGCTCTCGTCGATGTCGGCGCTCCACTGGAAGCCGTTCGCCACCTGCAAGGTGGCGAAGCCGTGGCAGAGACTGCGGAGCATGCGCAGGGCGTGGTCCACGTCGGCATCCGGGATCTCGTAGCCGCGCAGGACCGCCGTGAACGCGTCGAGCAGCCGCTGGCTCGCGGTGGCCATCGGATCGTCCGGTCCGTGCGGTTCCACGCCGATCGTCGCGGCGTACCGGCCGGGGTGTTCCAGGATGAAGGCGCGGAAGGCGCCCGCCGCGGCCGCCAGGGCGTCACGGCCCGCGCGCCCCTGGACCGCGCCGCCGACAGCGTCGGCGGCCTCGTTCAACGCCAGGGCCGCGATGCGCCGGTTGAGGTCTTTCTGGCCGCCCACGTGCTTGTACAAGGACGGGGTGCGCACGCCCACCCGCTCGGCCAGCAGGCCCATCGTCAGGTCGGCGAGACCCACTTCGTCGGCGAGGGCGGCACCGGCCGCGACCACCGCCGCCGCGTCCAGACCGGCCCTAGGCACGAGCGGCGTCCGACCGGAGGAAGCCGAGCACGAGCGAAACCACCTGGTCGGGGAACTGGTCATGCGGGTAGTGCCCGGCGCCCTCGATCATCTCGAGGCGACCGAGGCCGGTCGGCAGGGCATCGACGATCGCCGACCCCTCGGCGTGCGGGTCGGCCCAGTCGGGGTCGAGCGTGCCCATCACGACCAGGACCGGGCAGCGGACGTTGCCGAGTTGCGCGCCGGCGTCGGTCGGGGCACTGCGGCCCATGCTCTGCATGGCCTTCATCCGGCCCGGCTCCCGCAGGAGGGATTCGATGCGGCCGAGGCGCTCGGCCCAGTCGGCCGGCTTCACGCCGGGGTAGGCCACGTCGAGGTACGAACGCCAGAGCGGCAGGCTGCCGGACACGCCCGTGCCGAGCAGCCGCAGCATGCCCTGCCGGAATCGCTTCACCCGCAGGTCGCCGAGGCGGATCGACTGCTTGCGGGTGAACGGCGCCAACTCGACGACCCCGGTGATCAGCGAGGGCTCCCGCGCCGCGGCGATGGTGGCGGCGCCGCCGGAGATCGAGTGGCCGACGAGCACGGCCGGGCCACCGAGGTGGCGGATCACGGCGAGCAGGTCACCGGCGATGGCGGTGCGGCTCCAGGCCGGCCAGTCGACGCTGGACTCGCCGCAGCCACGCAGATCGACCGAGGCGACCCGATGGCCCGCAGCCACCAGCCGCGGGACCACGGCACGGTACGCGGCGCGACTGTCGCCGATGCCGTGCGCGAGGACGACCAGCGGGCCGGACCCCTCCACCTCGTAGGCGATCGTGCCGCCGTCGACTGCCAGGTACTCGCTCATGACACCCCTCGACCTCTGGCTAACCCTGTTAGCCAGAAGCTAATCTCATTAGCCAAACCTGTCAAGGCGCGGGGCGGGGCAGAGATCTCCGGGCGGCACTACCGTCAAGAGGGTGACGGGAACCCATGCCGACCAGCGGTGGTCCGAGTCCATGTCGGCCGCCTATGAGCAGTACCTCGTGCCGGTGGTCTTCCGGCCCTTCGCCGAGGACCTGACCGTGAGGGCGGCGGTACTGCGACCTCGACGGATCCTCGAACTGGCTGCGGGTACGGGTGTGTTGACGTCGCGTCTGCTCGCGGCGGCGCCGTCGGCCGCGCTGACGGCCACCGACCTCAACGAGGCCATGGTCGCTTTCGGGTCGTCCCGGGTCCCGGGCGCGTTGTGGCGGACGGCCGCCGCGCAGCGGCTGCCGTTCCCGGACGCAGACTTCGACCTGGTGGTCTGCCAGTTCGGCGTGATGTTCTTTCCCGACCGGGTCGCGGCCTACACCGAGATCCGGCGGGTGCTGGCCCCGGGCGGCCGGTTCTTGTTCAACACCTGGGGCCCGCTCGGCACGCACGGTTTCGAAGTCGCGCTGCAGGCGGGGCTGGAGCGGGCCCTTCCGGTCGACCCGCCCCGGTTCTTCCCGACGGTTCCGCACGGCTACGCCGACCCCGCTGTCGTCGTCGCCGACCTGACGGCCGCCGGGTTCGCCGTCGAGGAGGAGCAGGAGCTGACGCTTCAGGGCCGGGCCGCGTCGACCGCCGACCTCGCCACCGGGTACCTCACCGGGACACCGGTGCGCGCGGCCGTCGAAGAGCGCGGCGGCGGACCAGCCGTCCGGGCCACCGTCATCGACGAGATGACGTCCCGGCTGGGCCCGGGGCCGGTCACCGCCCCGATGACGGCGTACGTCTTCCGCGCCGCGGCCTGAACTCGCGCAACAGACTGCCGCACCGCTCCCCCGTGAGTGCGGGAGCGGAGCGGCATCCGCAGAGCGCGGCAAGCAGGGACGATCAGGAGAAGCGACGGACGAACACGTCCGACTTGCCGTTGGTGTCACCGGGCACGATGTCGTCGGCCTTGGACTCGAAGACCACGTCGCGCCCACCGGCGCTGACCGCGTCGACCTCGGCCGAGGCGGGCCGGTTCGAGACGACCTGGTCGGTGCCCGCGCGCAGGTCGCGCAGGACGAGCGTCGGTCCGGTCGTGTCGTTCGGGGCGTACAGCAGATGGTTGCCGGTGGGATCGATGGCCAGGCCCTTGACGTCCGGCACTCGTTGGGCGGTGCCCGTGCTCACGTCGTGGACGTAGGTGTCGGAGCCCGAGAGGTAGACGACCTTGCTGCCGTCCTCGCTGATCTGGACGATCGTCGCCTCCTTCGCCGGGCCCTCGATCGGGTCGGAGGTGGAGCCGTGGTCCCGGTCCCACACGAAGACGTCCTTGGCCTTGCCGTCCTGGTAGGCGACGAAGCGGCCGTCACCGGTGATGGACGGCCGGGACGGCGCGGTGTGGTCGAACCAGGCCAGTTCCTGCTTGGTGTTGGCGTGCCAGTCCCATACGTCGATGCGCTGGCTGGACGACGGTCGGCCGATGGTGGCCACGTTGGCGACGTAACGGCCGTCCCCGCTCAGCGACGGCTGACTGCAGTTGAGAGCGTCGCAGTTGAGGCCGATCGAACTGCCCGCGGTCCACTGGGCCAGCTTGACCTTGGTATCCCTGAACAACAGCACCCAGTAGGCGGCGTACTCCCCGTCACCGCTGATCACCGGAGAGCTGATCGGGTAGCTGCCCACCTGCTTGAGCTGCCCCGACGGCTCGTCACGCAGGTACACCCTCTCGCCTCCCGCAGTGTTGCCGGGCGTGGCGTTCTTCGCCGACGACGAGAAGACGACGCGGCGGCCGTCGGTCGTGATCGCACCACCGGTGGAATCGCCGTCGAGCTGAGTGCCGTCGGCCGCGACACTGAGCCGCTCGACACCGGCTCCGCTGTCACGCGCGACGCCCGCGGGCTCGGCCGCCGCGACTCCGGGCAGCACCGCGGCGACCGCACACACCACGGCCGCCGCGCCTAACGCACCCCGCACGCGTCTGTTGGTGCTCCGGTCTGTGTTTCCCCTCATGTTCCCCCCAGTCAGGAAGTGGTCTCGCTCCTGGCCCCCCACCGGAGGGCCCCAAGCATGCAACCGCGACGGTGCTGGGGGGTCAATGCGTCAGATGACATGTGAGAGGTGTCGTTTCGGTCATACGGGTCGGCGGTTCGCTTACGAGGCGCCGTCGAGGACCTGGCGCAGTCGGTGCGCGAACTCGTCCGGCTTCCCCGGATATCCGAACTCTCCGTCGAGGAACCCGCCGTGATGACTCGGGAACACGGTGACCGACTGCCCGAGCAGCTCCGCGGTCGCGACGGAGGTGCGTCCGGTCTGCACGTTCTCGGACTCCTCGCCCACAGCGATCACGATGCGGGTCGGCGCGGCGGCGATAGCTTCCACGTCCGGCCGATAGCTGCTGACCGCCCATGACCGGTCGGACAGGAGCGGATCGTCACGCGAGCCGTCGTCCTCCGTGGGCATCCCGAACGCGGCGGGGTCGGCCTCTGGCTGTGCGAAGTACGCCTCGGTGAACTCTCCCTCCCACGAGGTCATGGCCACGAACGCCGCCATCCCGGCCCCCCATCCCCGCTTCTCGTAGGCCTCCCGGACCGCAGCCCGCGCCCGCACGGCAGCCGGGCCGTCCGGAGTGAGGGTGATGAGCGGCGGCTCGTGCGCGACCAGAGTGGTCACGTCTGCGGGATACCTCGCCACGACCGCGAGCGCGGTGACCGCACCGCCACTGCTGGCGAACATCTCGACCGGCCCGGCCCCGAGCGCCTCGATGACGGCGTGCACGTCGTCGGCCTGAATCTGCGGCGTGTGTTCGACCCGCCCGTCCTTCCGGGTGCTGCGCCCGAGCCCGCGCGGGTCATAGGTGACCACGGTCCGCTCGGGGAAGCGCGCCGCGAGCGCGACGAAGCCGGAGGCGTCCATGGGCTGCCCGATCATGAGCAACGGCGGGCGCCCGTCTGTGGTGGGCAGCGGCCCACGAACGTCATAGACGAGGTCCGCGCCGGCTGTCTCAAGTGTGTGAGTGTCCATACGTGTGGAGACCGGCCCCGTCCCGGAAACTCATCGGCGCGTACTTCTGCCGCCTCAGTGGCTGCCGGTGTCGCGTCCCTGGCCCTGCCCCTTGACCTTGACCTTGACGCCAGGGGCAAGGTTTAGCGTCTCGCACATGGAGGAGACAACCACCCTGCACGGCCGGGCAGTACTGATCACCGGAGGGGGAACCGGGATCGGTCGTGCGGCCGCACGACACTTCGCCGCCGAGGGGGCCGACGTTCTCATCGTCGGCCGGACGGGCGAACGCTTGACACAGACAGCCGGAGAGAACCCGCGCATCCGAACGTTCGTGGCCGATGTCGCCGACCCCGACGCCCCCGCCGACATCGTCGCCGCCGCGGTGGAGGCGTTCGGCCGCATCGATGTCCTCGTCAACAACGCAGCGATCACTCGCCCCGCTCCACTCCGTGCGATCGACCGGAAGGTCGCGGAGAAACAGCTCGCGACGAACCTTCTGGCCCCAGTGCTCCTCACGCAGCACGCCCTGCCCCACCTGGAGGGCAGTGGCACCATCGTCAACATCACGTCCAAGCCGGGTTCGCGGACGAGTAGATCGCCGTGGCGGGCCAGGAGTTTCGGGACCGCATTCCCCTCGGGCGCATCGCTCAGCCCAAGGAGATCGCCTGGTGGATCGTGAACGCGACCCGCCCCGAGGCCGGATACCTCACCGGTACGGTCATCCGTGTCGACGGAGGCTTGAGCGCGGCCGGGTGAAGAGGAAACGATGCTGATCGGAGAACTGGCGAACGAGGCCGGCACCACCAGCCGAGCGCTGCGGTACTACGAACAGCAGGGCCTGCTCACCCCCCGGCGAGGGCCGAACGGATACCGCGACTATGACGAGACAGCCGTCGGCCAGGTGGCCAACATCAGACTGCTGCTCTCGATCGGGCTCACCGCCGACGACGTCCGCACCCTGCTCCCCTGCCTCGACGAGGACATCACCGCCGGTCCCGTCTGCCCCGCGAGCGCACGGGTCATCACGCGGCGACTCACCGACGTCGAGGAGAAGATCGCCTCACTGAACACCGTCCGAACACGCCTCACCGAAGTACTGGCGCTGGCCCAAGATCTGCCGCGTTGACCCGCACACGTCGCCGCCAGCAGCGCCCCGTCGTACCGGTTCACCTCACCGAACCGCGCCCCCGTCATCCAATCGGCACGCGGCTGTTCCATGTCCTCCTGGGCTCGATCTCCAAGTGTTGCAGGACGGCAGTGCTCGTGGCGCAGAGCTCTCAGATGATCACCGTCCACGGAATTCGCGCCAGGATCCACTGGTGAATGCCCTGGCGAGCCGGAGGCACTGCTCGCGGCGCTCGGGCCGCCGCTCCAGATCGTGCCGATGACACGCGACGCAGCCACAGCGCGCGCGTGGCTGCAGCCCAATGGGCCGAGCGAATCTCCAGCGCGTGGTGCTGGGAGTACCCACGGTGCCAGCGCCCGCTCCAGGCCGTCCTGCCGGAAGCGGGCGGAGGGCCGGGCCAGGCCACTTCCTCGTCCTGCCAAGGCGGCGTGTCAGAGCAAAGTCGGAGGTCACCATCTAGTTGCCATTTTGGAAACTAGATGCAAGTCTTGCAACTGAAAGGAAGCGTTCCGCAGGAGGGATCAGTCTTGGAGCGAGAGCTTGATGCAGCCGGCCAACTGGGGGCCATCGATGGAGCCCCCAGACTCAACAAGCCTGCCGGAGCCGGTGAGCGCGTCCTGGGGGTGGCCTCCGCCGCCGTCTTGCTGTCCGGACTGACCGTCGCCAGCACGCACAGCACCCCAACCGCGCTGGGCGTCCTGACTCTCCTGGCGGCCGTGGCCCTGATGATGGGGTGGTACTGGTTCCATCTGAGCGCCACACGCCGCAGGCCCCACACCAAGGCGGAGAACGCGACGCTGGTCTTCGCCACCGTGATGCTCGGCGCCCCGGGGTCCAAGATTCTCTGGGACAGCCCCGCGCCGCTGGCCGCGGCAGTGACCGCGGCGGCACTGCCCAGCGCTGGCTTCTTGGTCTACCTCGTGCTGCGGTGGAGGCGCTGAGCATGGCGAGCGAGCACCCACGCACGCGCCTCGTGACGGTGATGCACTCCCCCGTCCGCTTGGCGATTCTCGGCACTCTGCGCCATGTTCAGCAGGTGACCTTCGCCGACCTGCGCGAGGCGCTGGACCTGTCTGCCGCCGAGTTGTCGCGGCAGCTGGGCATCCTGGAGAAGGATGAGCTGGTGGAGATCGCAAAGCTGCGCGAGCGGCGCCGGCCGGTGACACAGGTCCGGCTCTCGGAGTCCGGTCGCGAGCGATTCGAGGAATACCTCGCGCATCTTCGCCTGGTCGTGCAAAGCGACGTTCCCTGAAAGCCGGGTGGATTGGCTGCTTGTGCCCATCCACCCGGCTTCCGCGCGGTTACGCCACTACGCCCGCGGCCAATTAGAGGCTAGCTCCACGGCATCGCGCACCAGACGGCATAGCCGCCCAGCGCGGACGCGAGGCCGACGACGCCGCCCTTCACACCAATCTTGATTCCCCGCTTGGCGGCTTCCTTGGTGATCAGCTTGGCCGCCTGCTTCCAGTGCTTACCCTTGATGGCATTAACGATGGCGGTGCTGGAGCCTATGAGGCCACCTAGACCAACGCCCTTGAGGACGCAGGAGGCATAGCTGCGCTTGACGCGCTTGGACTCCGACTTGTCCAGGCCCGCGAACTCATCAGCCAGGGCGTCGGCGAGGTCCGCGCCGTACTCGGCACGGGTCTTCTCGTAGTCGAACCTGCCCTGGCCGTCGTAGATCTTGCCGTCGAATATCGCCTCGAGATAGCCAGCGAGTTCGTCGAGCTGCTGCTCCGTGACGCCATCCGTGGATACGGCGGCTGTTGGGCGGGCATCCTGAGGAGCAACGGCACTGGCGACGCCGATACCGGAAACACCGACGGCAGCGGCACAGACAGTGGAGACGAAAGCGGTCCGAAGACGCATACACTTCCCTTTGCGTGATAGCGCGCAGGGGTGGAGCCCGATCGCGCCTCCACAACTGCTCAATACAGCATGGCTGTCTGACGGCGCGACGTATTGACCGCCCGAGCACCCGGTCCGGAGAAGTCGCGCACAGGACGACGCGGCATGCCGCAACCACGGTCCGCCCACTCCGAGTCGGCCTCGGACGCCAGCTGTGGCATCGGGCGTGAGCGCCTGGCGGTCGCCATACGGCCGCCGTTCCACGCCACCGTCGCGCAGACCCGGGTGTCGCAGCAATCCAGGTGAGGCAGAACGACAGCAAGTGCTGCAGACAGCTGCGGGGGCGTTCCCCACGGCGTCGACCGGGACCACGTAGACGCCGGAAGGCGGCTGGGGCACGGCTGCTCGTCGCCTCACTCGTGTTGGGGTGTGACCAAGTGGAGTGAGTGGGGGCGCGGCAGGAGTGCGCGCGGCCGAGGGCCTTCTGGCTTGCTCCTCACGTAGCGTGAGGTCCTACGGTCCCAGGCTATGAAGATCATTGTTCATGACACGGCCTCCTCCATGCTCGATCTCCTGCGGCGCCCGCTGGATGAGCGGCCTGACGCTCTGCGGGACATGCTCAGCCCTCTGCACGTCGTGATGTCGCAGGTGGGCGTGGACGTGGTCCAGATGCACCAGATGGGCAGCGGCTTCCGGATCGACGTTGAGGACCCGCGCTACCTGACGGCCCTGCGCCGGATGCGGGACGCGGGGGTGTGGGGTCAGATCGAGGACTGCCTCGCTGCGGCATGGGAGCGGCTGCGCGGCGCGGTGCCCGGAGCCGAGCACGCCGAGACCGTGCATGTCGTCCTGGTGCTCGGCGACCCCGATGACGACCTGCTGACGGTCCGCAACGCCGGCTACCTCGGCATGGGCGGCATCCCCGGGGCCATCCAGCTGACGATGTGGCCCACCGAGACCAGCTTGGCGAAGATCGGGTACGTCGCCGCTCACGAGCTCCACCACAACGTGCGCTATGCCAACGTGGTCTGGAACCCGATGACGGTCACGGTCGGCGAACAGGTCGTGGCCGAGGGGCTGGCCGAGGCGTTCGTACGCGAACTGGCCGGCGAGTCGGCCATGGGCCCCTGGGCGACGGCGCTGTCCGGCCCGGAACTGGACGACGTCTGCGAGAAGGTCGCGGCGGGCATCGACGTGGCCGGAATGCAGAACCTGCCCGCCTATGTGTACGGCGACGCCACCGCGCGGCACATGGGGCTCCAGCCCGTCGGACTGCCCGACTTCGCCGGATACGCGGCCGGCCTTCGGATCGTGGACGCCCACCTGGCGGCTTCCGGCCTGACCGCCGCCCAGAGCACGGCGCTGCCCGCGCGTGACATCCTCGCGAACGCAGGCATATCGAGCAACGCGTGACTCGCGACGCTCTTCGCTGTCACCCACAGCCCGACGCCCGGCCGCGGGCCGGCCGTCGGGCTGGCGAGGTCCAGTGAGCAGGTCTGAGGCCACATCCGAGTGCCGGGTGGCCCATCCCAACGAACGCCGTCAGCGTCACAGGCCACTCACCATCACCGGACCAGGTGCGGACCAACTCGGCCTCGCACCCTGCGATGCCGCCCTGTGCCGCTGGCCAGAAGCGCCACGTCCCAGTCAGCATCAAGCACAGCACTGCTCTCGTCTGCACACCGTCCGCATGCCCACGACCAGCCGGGCCAGGCTCGAAACAGAACCTGGCGCACCATCAGCGAAGTCAGCATGAGTCCGACCAAAGCCGACCGCACCCGTCCACAGACTGGAATCACGCGCGACGCCACCAAAGTCACCGGCGGGCGAGCGGAGACAGTCCGTCCAGGGGTTCGGCACCCGCCCCATCGGTCGCCCTCACTCACCACCCCGATCCGTCACCCACCCACATTCGCCCAGCTCAACGCACCCGCCCTCGCGGCTTAAGCGGCACCGCGGGCAACGTAGGCGCAGCCAACGGCCCCCCGTCATACCCCTTCACCTCACCGAACCTCGACCCCGACATCCAGTCCTCCCGCGCCTGCTCGATCTCCTCCTGCGTGCGCCCGATGAAGTTCCACCACATGATCAGCTCCTCCTCGAACGGCTCGCCGCCGAGGAGCATGAGGCTGGCGTCGGAGTCGGCGCGCAGGGGGAGTTCGGTGCGGCCACAGCCGAGGTACAGCATGGAGCCGGGGAGTACGGGGACTCCGTCCACGTGGGCCTCGCCGGCCATGGACAGGACGGCGTACTCGAAGTCGGGCTCCAAGGGAAGGCGTACGTCCGTTCCCTGCGTGAGGGTGAGGTCCGCGCCGACGATCGGCGTGTACGTCGTACCGGGTGACTGAGCACCGTCGAGCGTGCCCAGGAGCAGCTTCGCGCTGACGCCGGGCGCGGTGACGACCGGCAGGTCGGCGTGGTGCTCGAAGTGCGCCTCGGTGTGGCGGTGGGCGTCCGGCAGGGCGACCCACAGCTGTGCGCCGTGCAGCAGCCGGGCGTGCGACTTGGGGCTCTCCTCGGAGTGGGAGATCGCCTTGCCCGACGTCATGAGGCCCAGTTCGCGGGGGCGGATCGTCTGCAGGCTGCCGGTGCTGTCCCGGTGCAGGACCTCGCCCTCGTGCAGCCAGCTCACCGTCTGCAGGCCCATGTGCGGGTGCGGCGGCACCTGCATGCCGGGCTCGTCGGCGATGTCGTCGGGGCCGTAGTGATCGACGAAGCACCAGGCGCCGACCATCCTGCGGCCCAGGTTCGGAAGCAGTCGTCGTACCTCGGTCGCCTCGCCGAGCTTCACGTGCCGTGGGCTGAGGAGTTCCCGCACCGGTTCCGCGACGACGAACCCTCGGCCGCCGCACAACGCGGGCACCGCCTCGCGATCAAGATTGCTCATAGGGCACAACTTAGCCCCGAGCACCGGGAGCGGACAGGCCAACTCCCCGACCCGGGCCCGACCGGCGCCGCCACCGCGCGGCGGCGCCGGTGTCAGAGCTCCGAGCCTCTGTCCAGCGTGGCGTAGTACGCGCCCACCTCGTTGAGGTACGCGGGATCCGTGGTCTGGCTGTCGGTGGTGAACTGCGGCGCGTCCTTCACCTGATCCTTGGAGTGCCCGACCGTCACCGTCCCGGCCTCGCGGTCGATCCGCGTGACGGCTCCGGCCGGGATCAGCACGCTCTTGCCGAACACCCACACTCCGGTGTCCACGACCAGGTGCTGGCGGCCCGGCTGGTCCACGTGCCGGTCCACCTGGCCGATGACACCGTCGGTCGCCTCGACCGTGAATCCCGTCATGGGCTCCTGCCCCACCCCGTGGTGGCCGCTGCCGGGCGGGTAGGCCCAGATGTCCTTCACCGCATGTGCTCCCTCTACTCGGGCGGCCGGCCGCCGCTTGCGCCACGTCCGCTGTTGCCGCTGGTTCCGTCACGTGTCGCCGGTCGCGGCACGTCCACGGATGTCGCTGTGCGACGGGGTGCTGAGAGTCGGCCCATTGTCCACCCCGTCGCCTCCTCCTGAGCCGGTTCTTCGCCGAGACACCCGCTACATCCGATATCCCGTCCCGCGCCGCCCATGCCAGTCGTGGAATATTCAACTTTCTGGCGCCGTTATGGGCGGTCAAGGAGGCACACAGTGGAGTTCACCTACTTCGACCACGGCACCGCCGCCGAGCGCTGGGAGCGCGCGGGCCAGTTCTTCGACGCCAAGGAGTACACGACGGCGGCCCGCATCCTGGCCCCGCTCGCCGACGAGGTCCCCGAGCAGGTCGCCCCGCGCCTGCTGCTCGCGCGCGCCTACTACCACTCGGCCCAGCTCCGCCGCGCCGAGACCGAACTGCGCACGGTCCTCGACCTCGACCCCGTCGAGCAGTACGCCCGCCTGATGCTGGGCCGCACCCTGGAACGCCAGGGCCGGGACGCCGAGGCGGCGCCGCACCTGCGGATGGCGGCGGCACTGGCGGGCGAGTTCGCCGCCTAGGGTGCGGGGCGCCCTCACCATCAGGCGCCCCTCAGCCTCGCGCTCCCCTGAGCGCGGGCGACAGGCCGATCACTGCGGCGGCCAGGCACACCACGCCGCACGCGGCGAAGAACGCGCCGGTTCCCCATGCGGCAGCGGTCAGACCGACCAGGGGGAAGAGCAGCGGACCGAGCCCCAGGGTGCACAGGGTCGTCACGGAGGTGACGCGCCCCATGTACCGGGGCTCGGTCTCCTCTTGGAGCAGGGCGTTGCCGAGCACCATCGCCACGCCCGAGGCCGCGCCGAGAAGCGCCGCGCACGCCACGGCGGCTTCAGCGTCCGGGAGGCGGCCGAGCGTAGTGACCAGGGCGGCGGTGAGGGTGAGCGAGACGACCAGCGTGCCGTGGGCACGGGGTACGCGCGGGATCACGGTGAGCGCCACGCCGGTCGCCGCACCGCCCAGGCTGAAGGCCGACAGGATCCAGCCGAGCGCCGACGCGCCCCACTCACGTTCGTCGGCGAGCAGGACGAGTCCGGCGGCTGTCGGACCGCTGAAGCACATCTCGCCGAGGGCGACGAGGAGGACGAGGCGGCTGAGGCGGGGCCTGTCTCGGAGGTGACGCAGGCCGGCGCGCAGGTCCTGCCACGGGGATGCAGCGGGGCGGTCGCGGGGCTCCCACGCCGAGTGCTCCGTCTCAGTCCGTTCAGGCTCCCGCGCCCGCGCCAGGTGTTCCGCTTCCGCCGGTCCAGGCACCCGCACCGCCGCCAGCAGCCACACCGACACCACGAACAGCAGCCCCACGGCCCCGAACCCGGCCGCCGCTCCCCCACCCGCCAGCACCGCGGCGGCCACCAGCGGCCCGACCGCGTTGCCGAGCCGGACCGCGAGCGTGCGCATGCCCTGCACCCGTGCGAGCTGTCCCGCCGACGTCAGCCGGGGCGGCAGCGCGCCGACCGCGGGCATGAACACGGCGTCGACCGCGCCGAAGACCACCGCGAGGGCGAGGAGCGGCCAGAGTCCCGGTCTCCCTGTGTACGTCAGGGCCGCTGCGCCCAGCACGGCCACGCACCGTACGACGTCACTGCCGATCAGAACCCGGCGCGGCCCGGCCCGGTCGGCGAGCACACCGCCAGCGAGCATGAGGACAGCTCGCGGCACCGCCCCGGCCGCGAGGACGACACCGGCCTGCGCGGGGCCCGCCGCGCGGGTCGCCGCCCACGTCAGGACCGTGAAGTAGACGACGTCTCCGGTCACCGACGCCGCGTACGCGCACAACCAGCGCAGCACGTTGGCATCCCGCAGGGCGGAGGGCTTCGCCCGATCGCAGTCCTCCGCCCGCCGAGAGCACGCCACCGGCTCAGGGGGCACCAGCTGCGCAGGGCGCTTTGCGGGTGGGCGGGCACGCCGCACCCTCACCCCTCGCGCCCGCCCGCGTCCATCGCCGCATCACGATGCTTCGCTCCCACCGGAGCATCGCCCTCCTCGCCCCCGGCGAGTGGAAACGCCTGGAGGCGCACCGATACGTCGGCGGCGCCGGGCGCCTCGCTCGGGCGTGTGCGATAGCGCTCGATGACCGCCACCAACTCCCCCTTCATGGCGTCGAGTTCATCCGGCGCGACCCGCACCGTGTAGTCACCGAACATGGCTGCGGCGAACCACTCGTCGGGTAGGGCCGGGACGACCTCGTCGGCGGCGCGGCGCAGGGACTCGGCGTAGGCGAGAACCACGGAACGTACGTACGCGCGGCTGTCCGCCGCATCCTCCGGCCTCGTGGCTCCAGGGTCATGGAACGACGTGCGGTGCCGGGCACGCCACCACCGGTCCCGCTTCGTTCCCCGCTCTGCTTCCTCCTCGATGAGTCCGCCCGCCGCGAGCCGCCGCAGGTGATAGCTGGCCGCGCCCGAGTCGAGGTCGAAGTGGGTGGCCAACTGCCGTACGGTCGCCGGTCCCTGCTGACGGAGCCTGTCGAGGAGGGCGAGGCGGGTGGGGTGGGCGAGGACACGTAGCGCCGCGCGATCGAGCGTGGCGTCCTGGAGAGGATCGGGGCGCAGCGGCTCCGGCGAGGGTTCTGTCATGAACTCAGCGTAGGTTGCGAAGAGTTGTTGGCGAAGGGGTCTTCGCGCACAACTCTTCTAAGACACCTCACCCCCGCGCCGGGGTCACCGTGGCGTGGGGCTGCGCGCGGGAGGC
>NZ_JBHXTE010000007.1:160923-216079 GCF_042677545.1 Streptomyces sp. NPDC127108
ACCTCCCCCCGCCCCTCCGGCGCGGGCGTTGTTGGCTGGTGGGGGGGCGCGGGGGCGGGGGGGTGGTTCTATAAATAACACGTGTTTGGGTGCGTTTGTGTTCGCGCGTACGTGGCCCCCCCCAACAACTCTTCTACGACACCTCTCCACCGCGCCGGGGACCGCACCGCCGACGGGCGGCAACTAAAGCGCATTAGTTGCTGCCACGCTCTAGCCTGATCCTCCCTCCCTCGTCAGAATTGCCGGGACTTGGAACGGCCATGTCCCGGCAATTCTGTGAATCTGGAGGAGAGTTCAGGATGAAGAGACGGAGTGTCCTTCTCGGTGCCCTCGCCCTGACCGTGGCGTCGGGTGCGGCGGCCGCGGCCGCGCCTCGGGCCGCGGCGGGCAAGCGTGTCGTCGTCTATTACCAGACGCAGTACACGAACGGCAGGTACGTCTCGCCCCTTGACCTGACCAGGAACAAGACCGGTGTGACCGATGTCCTGGTGGCCGCGGTGCATCTGAACGACCTCAATGGTCCGTACGCGCCGGTGCACTTGAACGACGATCCGCCGGGCGCCGCGAAGTACGACCAGATGTGGCGTGATCTCAAGGAGATGCAGGGTCGGGGTGTGCATGTCCTGGCGATGGTCGGTGGTGCGGCGCCGGGCAGTTTCACGCGGCTCGACACTGAATTCGACACGTATTACCCGCTGTTGCGCGACTTCATTCGGCGGTACGGGCTGGACGGGGTCGATCTGGATGTGGAGGAGCGGATGTCCCTCGCGGGCATCGAGCGGGTCATCGACGCGCTGCGGGCCGACTTCGGGCCCGGGTTCCTGATCACGCTCGCCCCGGTGGGGTCCGCCCTCAGCGGCGGCGGGAACCTGTCGGGGTTCGACTACGAGCGGCTGTACCGCGACCGGGGCGGCGACATCGCCTGGTTCAACGCGCAGTTCTACAACGGCTGGGGCAGCATGACGTCCACGTCGAGCTACGACGCGGTGATCCGGCGCGGGCTGATACCGGCGTCCAAGGTGGTCGCGGGCACCCTGACCGACCCCTCCAACGGTGGCAGCGGCTACGTCGCCCCGACCCGCCTGAAGGCGACGATCCGCAGCCTGGTCGCGAAGTACCCGGACATGGGCGGCGTCATGGGCTGGGAGTACTTCAACTCGCAGCCGGGCGGGACGGCGCAGCCGTGGCGGTGGGCCGTGGAGGTGTCGTCGGCGCTGGGCCGGGGTCGCTGAGGGCGCGGCCGGGGCGGGCGAGGGTGCCGTGCCTCCCGTGAGGTGCGGCACCGCTCAGCCCCACAGCGCCTCGCCGCCCGCCACGCCCAGGAAGGCCGCGCCGAGGCCCACGGCGACGCTGCCGACGACGTTCGCCGCGGCGGCGAGCGGCAGCCGGCCCTCGGCCAGCTGCCAGGTCTCGTACCCGAAGGTCGAGTACGTCGTCAGCGCGCCGCACAGGCCGGTGCCGAGGAACAGCTGGGTGTGCGCGGACGCCGCGCCCGCGCTCGCGGCGCCGGTGACGACGCCGAGGACGAGGCAGCCCACCACATTGACGGTGAACGTCCCCCAGGGGAAGGCCGGTCCGCAGCGGGCGCGCATTGCCCGGTCGGTCAGGTACCGCAGCGGTGCGCCGATCGCCGCTCCCGCCACCACGCACAGCCAGTTCACCGTCCGCCCGCCTTCCGCCTCGCCACCAGGCCCTGCCGCCCCGCCAGGACCCGCCGCGTCGCCACCGTCGCCGCCCCCACCGCCGCGAGCGCGGTCAGCGGCGTCAGCGCCAGGTGGACCAGGCCGGTCCCCAGGTGGCCGCCGTCCAGGAGCCGCTCGGTGTCCACCGCGTACGTGGAGAACGTGGTGAAGCCGCCGAGCACCCCGGTGCCGAGGAACGGCCGGACCAGGCGGTGGACGGGCGTCCGGGCCGCGGCGATCAGCGCCATCAGGACGCCGATGAGCGCGCACCCCACGGCGTTGACGGCGAACGTCGTCCACGGGAAGCCGCCCGGCGCGACCGGCCACAGCAGGCCCGCGCCGTAGCGGGCGGACGCCCCGGCCGCGCCGCCCGCGGCCACCGCGGCGAGGACCGGCCACCCGTCGCGCGGCGCCGCCACCGTCCCACTCATCCGTCTCCCGTTTCCCTGTCCCCGCACGTCATCCGTGTGCCGCCCCTGTCCTCGACCGCACCCACATTGTGGCGCGCGTCGATGCACGTGAGGGCGCCGGGACGGCTGTGGCGTGCGGAAACTCGGTGGACAACGGATCGCCCGGTGGGTGGGATGAGGTCTTCGCGGATCCGGTGGCCACGGTCGCCGGGCCGCGTTCGGTCGAGTCGCGTCGAGGAGAGTCCGTGTCAACAGGTGGTACCGGCAAGCCGTTCGCGTACGAGGAGTACGAGGATCACGACGACTTCGAAGACCACGAGGATCATGAGGAAGACGGCGGGGGCGCCGGGGAGGACGCGGGTGAGGACGGGGACGTCCGCATCGACGAGGCGCTGGTGCGGCGGCTGCTGACCGCGCAGTTCCCGCAGTGGTCGGCCTTGCCGATCAGACCGGTGCCGCGCTCGGGCATGGACAACGTCACGTACCGCCTGGGCGACGAACTGACGGTGCGGCTGCCGCGCTACGAACGCTGGGTCGGGCAGGTCGAGCGCGAGCAGCGCTGGCTTCCGTGGCTGGCCCCGCAGTTGCCGCTCGCCGTCTCCCAGCCGGTGGCGCGGGGGAAGCCGGGCGAGGGCTATCCGTTCCCGTGGTCGGTCTGCCGGTGGCTCGACGGCGAGCCCGCGACGACGGACGGCCTGGCAGATCCGCGGCGGACGGCGGTGGAACTCGGCGAGTTCATCACGGCGCTGCGGGCCGTCGACGCCACGGACGGTCCTGAACCGCAGTGGAGCAATGCCTTCCGCGGTGCGCGGGTCGGCGCCGAGTGCGACGCGCTGACCGCCGACTCCCTCGTACGCGGCAAGATCGCGAAGCTGCGGGGGATGGTCGACACGGACGCGGTGACCGCCGTGTGGGAGGAGGCCCTTGCCGCCCCCGCGTGGGACCGGCCGCCGGTGTGGCTGCACGGCGACCTCGCGACCGGCAACCTCCTGTCCGTCGACGGCCACCTCACCGGGGTGATCGACTTCGGCACGCTGGCCGTGGGCGACCCCGCGTGCGACCTGATACCCGCGTGGATGTTCCTGCCGCCGGAGGCCCGCGCCACGTTCCGCGAGGCCGTCGGCGCCGACGAGGCGATGTGGGCGCGGGGCCGCGGGATCGCCCTGGCCGGGTCGCTGCCGGTGCCGGACGACCCGTTCTTCCAGCAGGACCCGGCCCGGGTGACGACGGCGCTGCGGCATCTGGAGGGGATCCTCGCGGGCGGAGGGTGAGTTGCGGCCGAGGAGTGAGTCGCGGGCGCACGTGATGCGCGGGGCGACGGCGGCCGCCCCGCCCGTCAGCGCCCCACAGCACGCGCCAGCTGCGCCTTCGTCATCGACGAACGTCCCTTCACCCCGCGCCGCCTGGCCTCCTCGTACAGCTGGTCGCGGGTCGGACCCTGGGCGCCGCTGTGCGAGCGCAGGCCTCCCCTGCGGCCGGACGAGATGTCCTTCGTCGACGTACGGGAGGCGGTCTTGGACTCGCCGCTGCGCGCCCGCTCCTTGTTCACGGTGCGGGCCGCGATCTCCCGGGCCCGCTCCGGCTTCTCGCCGCGCCGCTCGGCGCTCTCCTTGATGTGTTCGTACTGGCGCTCACGTTTGGCGTTCGACCCTCGTGGCACAGCCGGTTCCCCTTCCTCTGCGGGCCCCGGCTCCGGTGCGATCCGGGCCAGGGGCAGGAAATCCACGTGTAACCGCTCGGCGGAACCGTCAAACCGGGGTTGTTTGTCCAGAGCCGCCCCGGGCACCCGCCGCCGCATGGATGAGGTACCGCTGCGACAGGAGTGGATCGACTGGGCCGCGTGCGCGGACGCCGATCCCGAGCTGTTCTTCCCGGTGGGGACGACAGGACCGGCCGAACGGGACCAGGAGGAGGCCAAGCAGGTGTGCGCGCGCTGTCCCGTGACCGCCCAGTGTCTCGCGTACGCGCTGGGGTCCGGGCAGACGTCCGGCGTCTGGGGCGGCAAGGACGAGGCGGAGCTTGCGGCGCTGCGGCGGAAGCGGCGGGCGGCCGAGCGGTGGGAGGCCCGGCGCGGCGTGCGCCGCGCCGGGTGAGGGCGCGCTCGGCACCTCCCGGCCGTGGAGGGGCGGCCGTCAGCCCCGGTACGTCTCGAGCAGCCGCAGCCACACCTCGCTGATCGTCGGGTACGCCGGGACCGCGTGCCACAAGCGCTCGATGGGGACCTCGGCGGCGATGGCGACCGTGGCGGAGTGCAGGAGTTCGCTGACGCCGGGGCCGACGAAGGTCACGCCGAGGAGGATCTCGCGGTCGAGGTCGACGATCATGCGGGCCCGGCCGCGGTAGCCGTCGGCGTACAGGCCCGAGCCCGCCACCGACGCGAGGTCGTGGTCGACGGCGCGGACGCGGCGGCCCGCGGCCTCGGCGGCGGCCAGGGTGAGGCCCGCGGAGGCGGCCTCGGGGTCGGTGAAGACGACCTGGGGGACCGCGTCGTGGTCGGCGGTGGCGCTGTGGGTGCCCCAGCGGTCGGTCTCCAGGAGGGGCACCCGCTGGGCGCGGGCCGCGATGGCGGCGCCCGCGATCCGCGCCTGGTACTTGCCCTGGTGGGTCAGGAGCGCCCGGTGGTTCACATCGCCGACGGCGTACAGCCAGTCGCTGCCCGTCACCTTGCAGCTGTCGTCGACGGTCAGCCACGCGCCGGGTTCCAGGCCGACCGTCTCCAGGCCCAGGTCGTCCGTGCGCGGGGCGCGGCCGGTGGCGAAGAGGATCTCGTCGGCCTCGACGGTGGCGCCGTCGTCGAGGGTGACGGTGAGCGTGGTGCCCTCGCGGCGGACCTCGCGCACCGAGGTGTCCGTGCGGACGTCGGCGCCCGCCTCGCGCAGCGCCTCCGCGACGAGCTCCCCGGCGAACGGCTCCATCTTGGGCAGCAGCCCCTCCCCGCGGACGAGCAGCGTCACCCGCGACCCGAGGGCCTGCCAGGCCGTGGCCATCTCCACACCGACCACGCCGCCGCCCACCACGACGAGACGCCCGGGCACCCGGTCGGAGCTGGTCGCCTCACGGCTGGTCCACGGCTTGGCGTCGGCGACGCCCGGCAGGTCGGGGACGACGGCGCGGCTGCCGGTGCACACGGCGACGGCGTGGCGGGCGGTGAGCCGTCGGAGCGTGCCGTCACCGGCGGTGACCGTGACCTGGCGGGGGCCCGCGAGGCGGCCGTGACCGCGGTAGAGGTCCACGCCGATGGAGTCCAGCCAGCCCACCTGGCCGTCGTCCTTCCAGTGCGAGGTGTAGTAGTCGCGGTGGGCGAGCACCGCGGCCGCGTCGAGGGGCCCTTCGACGAGCTGGCGAAGGCCCGGTACGCGGCGGGCGTCGGCGCGGGCCACGGCCGGGCGCAGCAGGGCCTTGCTCGGCATGCAGGCCCAGTAGGAGCACTCGCCGCCGACGAGTTCGCTCTCCACGATCGCCGCGCTCAGGCCGTTCGCGCGGGCCCGGTCGGCGACGTTCTCGCCCACCGGTCCGGCGCCGACGACCACGACGTCGTAGGTGATGGTTTCGCTGGCTTCCGTGGCATCCGTCATGAGGACAGTCTGGTCCCAGGTGTGCGGCGTGGCCACACGGGTACGCGCGCGGAATACGGCCGTCGCCCCGGCCGTTGTGCACGACGGCTTCGCCCTCATCAGGAAGAGAGAACACACCATGAGCAGCACGACAGTGGAGCTCACGAAGGAAAACTTCGACCAGACGATGACGGACAACCAGTTCGTCCTGATCGACTTCTGGGCGTCCTGGTGCGGGCCCTGCCGCCAGTTCGCCCCGGTCTACGAGAAGGCCGCGGAGGCCAATCCCGATCTGGTCTTCGGCAAGGTCGACACGGAGGCGCAGCCGGAGCTGGCGGCGGCCTTCGGCATCCAGTCGATCCCGACGCTGATGATCGTCCGCGATCAGGTCGCGGTGTTCGCGCAGCCCGGCGCGCTGCCGCAGGAGGCCTTGGAGGACGTCATCGGCCAGGCCCGCAAGCTGGACATGGACGAGGTGCGCAAGTCCGTGGCGGAGCAGCAGGCCAAGGAGCAGGAGCAGTAACAGCGGTCGGGAGCGCGCACGTGGGCTGACCGGCGTGGCCGTGGCCCGCGTGCGCGGGCCACGGCTCAGCTCGACTCGCGGTGCACCATGCTCGCGCCGAGCACGTCGTGCACCTCCGGCCGCCCGCCGGGCTCCCGCACCACCCGGTCGACGAGTTCCGCGAGGCTCCGGCCCGACGGCAGCTCGATGCGGACGCTGCTCAGGCGCGGGCGCAGGAGCCGGGCCAGCATCAGGTCGTCCGCACCGACGACGGCGACGTCCTCGGGCACGGTGATCCCCTCGTCCTGGAGGGCGCGCATCAGGAGCATCGCGTACTCGTCGTTGTACGCGAAGACCCCGTCGAGGCCGAGCGACCGCCAGCCGTCGACGAGGCGGGCCGCGGAGTCCTCGGTGTAGGCCAGCGGCAGCGCGGTCACCGAACTGCCCTCGACGGTGCGCGCGGCCGTGCGCACGCCGTCCAGACGCGGCCGGGAGAAGGCTTCGAGACCGGGCTCCTCGGGGACCACGACGCCGATGCGGCGGCGGCCCTGGGCCAGCAGGTGCGCGGCGGCCGCGCGGCCGACCAGGCGCTGGTCCATGAGCAGGGCGTGCGCCCCGTCCGCCCGCTGCGGGCCGAGCGTGAAGACGGCCTTGGCGCCGGAGCGTTTGAGGACGGCGACGCCGCGGGCACCGAGCGCGATCGCGTCGGGCGCGAGGACGGCCACGGGGCGCAGTTCCGCCCAGGCGCGGGCGGCCTCCTCGCCGGTCAGACCGAGGCTGCCGTACTGCACCACGGTGTAGTCGAACCGGCTGAGCGCCCACTGGAGTTCGTTGATGAACTCGCTGAAGAGCGGACCGACGGCGATCTGCGGGGTGGGCATCAGGACCATGCGGCTGTGCCCGGCGCGCAGGCTGCGGGCGGCGGCGTGCGGGACGTACCCCAGTTCCTTGGCGGCCGCGTGGACGCGGCGGCGGGTGGGTTCGCTGATCCGGACGGCGCTGGTGTTGTTGAGGACGTAGCTGACGGTGGCGCGGGAGACGCCCGCGAGGCGGGCGACGTCGGCGCTCGTCGGGACGGAGTGCGGGGTGCCCTGCGGCACGGAGTCGGGCGGGGAATTCGGCGCGTCCGGCGCCGGAACCGGCGCGGGCTGCTGCTTCGGTATCTGCACCATGACCCTCGCAATCCTTCCAGACGGCCCCGGGGCGCACCCAGGCGGGCGCGGGGGCGCTGCCGGGCAGGCGGCGGGGCATGGCCGCGCACGCCGTCGTGCCTGGTCGCGCGGCATGTCACGCACGCCCGCGACGGCGCACGCACGGCTCTGCGGGGGCGTCGCACGCCTCCCCCGCGCGCCGCCACGGGAACGGAGCACACCCGGTGAGCGGCGTGAACTCCCCCGCCCGGATACCGCGTTGGGCCGCCGGAGGCTACCGTTCGGTCACATGCCCGACCGGGCCGCCGACCACCGGCCCCTCCCCCACCCCCTCTCGTGCCCCGCCACCCCGCTCACCTCGCACACTTCGCTTGCCCCACTTCCCCCGCCCCTCACCCCACGGCCGTGCCGCCCGATGGAAGGTGCCCCCACATGACCGCCGACCGTTCCGCGGGACTCGCGGAGACCGCCCGTGTCCTCGCCGAGGGCACGGTGACCGCACGGGAGTTGACCGAGCGGACGCTCACCCGGATCGAGGCGACACAGCCCCGGCTCAACGCGTTCCGGGTGGTGCGTGCCGAGGCCGCGACGGCCGAAGCGGAGGCGGCCGACCGGGAGTTGGCGGCGGGCGGGCGGCTGCCGCTGCTCGGGGTGCCGGTGGCGGTGAAGGACGACACCGACGTGGCGGGCGAGCCCACCGCGTTCGGCTGCCCCGGGGACTTCCCGCCGAAGGCCGAGGACGCCGAGGCCGTGCGCAGGCTGCGGGCCGCGGGGGCCGTCATCGTCGGCAAGACCAACACCTGCGAGCTGGGGCAGTGGCCGTTCACGGAGGGCCCGGCCTTCGGCGACACCCGCAATCCGTGGCACACCGGGCACACGCCGGGCGGCTCGTCGGGCGGTTCGGCGGCCGCGGTCGCCGCGGGCCTGGTCCCGGCGGCCCTCGGCTCGGACGGCGCGGGCTCGGTGCGGATCCCGGCGGCGTGGACGCACCTCGTCGGGATCAAGCCGCAGCGCGGGCGGATCTCGACGTGGCCGTGGCCCGAGGCCTTCAACGGCATCACGGTCAACGGTCCGCTGGCCCGCACCGTCGCCGACGCCGCCCTGCTCCTGGACGTGGCCAGCGGCAACCACGCGGACGACCTGCACCAGCCGCCCGCGATCCGCGCCGCCGAGGCGGCCACCCGCGAGCCGGGGCGGCTACGGGTCGCCCTCTCCCTCGGCATGCCGTTCACGGCGACGCCGAAGCGGCTGCACCCTCTGGTGCGCGGCAAGGTCGTGGCGCTGGCGGAACGGCTCGCCGCGCTGGGCCACGACGTGTCCGAGGCCGACCCGCGCTACGGCCAGATCGGGCTCGCCTTCGTGCCCCGGGCCACGGCGGGCGTGGCGGACTGGGTGCGCCGGGTGCCCGACCCGTCGCTGCTCGACCCGCGCACCCGGGAGGCGGCGCGTCTGGGACGGCTGCTCGGCGGCGCGCCGCTGCGGCTCTCGCGGCGCGCGGAGGCGACGCTGCACCGCAGGGTCGGGGCGGTCTTCGACACGTACGACGTGGTGCTCGCGCCGACGACGGCGACCCCGCCCCCGCCCGTCGGCACCATGGCCGCGCTCAGCGGCTGGCGCACCGACCAGGCGATGATCGCCGCCTGCCCGTACGCGTGGCCGTGGAACGTGCTCGGCTGGCCCGGCGTGAACGTGCCCGCGGGCCGGGTGGCGGGCGGCCTGCCGGTCGGCGCCCAGTTGCTGGGCCCCGCGGGCAGCGAGCCCCTGCTGATCTCGCTGGCGGCGCAGCTGGAGGACGACCTGCGCTGGCACGAGGACTGGCCGACGCCGCTGGCCGACGCGCAGGCGGCGCCGTGAGGGCGTAGGCGCCCGGCGCACGTGGCACACACGGCACACGCGGCTGCGGCACGGCAGCGCGAGGCAGCCCGGCAGCACGCGCGGCAGCGGCCCGGCGACCGAGGCGGCACACCGGCACGCCCAGCAGCGGCCCGGCGACACGAGGTGGCACGGCGGCACGACGCGACACGCAGCACGAGGCGACACGGCAGCACGAGGCGGCACAACAGCACGGGGCGGCACAGCACATCCGCCGAAAACCCGGTGCGGCCACCGCCCCGCCCGCCTACCGTCCACACCGTGCAGATCTACGAGATCCAAATCCACGCCTTCGCCGGGACCGACGCCGCGCTCGCCCTCCAGGAGCCGCTCGCCCGGCTCCTGTGTCCCGTCGAGGACCACGACGGGCCCTGTGAGGTGCCATGGGGCTTCACCCTGCGTGACACGGGCGCGGACGACCCGGGGTGCGTGCTCGTCCTCGGCATCTTCGCGAGCGCGGAGAAGGCCGCGGAGGTCAGGGACTGGGTGCGGGCGTTCGTGGGCGAGGCGCACCCGACGGTCCTGCGGGAAGCCGTCACGGACACGTTCGACGAGCTGGCGGAGCAGTACCGGATCGAGCACGGCGAGGGCTGAGGCGGGCGCCCGCCCGGCCGCACGGTTCGCGCCGTCTCAGGCCGAGGTCCGCCCCGGCACCCCCGCCGTCCCGAAGGCCCGCTCGAAGGCCCGGCGGGTCGTCTCGCCCCGGGTCCGGTCGAGCACCCCGAAGACGACCTGGTCGAAGTACCCGGCGAACCGCCCTTGCGCCCCCAGCGGCGCCCGGAACGCCTCGGCCACCTGCGCCGGATCGTTCTGGAACACCCCGCAGCCCCACGCGCCGAGCACGAGCCGCCGGTAGCCGCAGGCCGCGGCGGTCTCCAGGACGCGCTCGGCACGGACGGCGAGCGCGCCGGGGAGCGCGTCGGCCCGCTCGGGCGTCGTGCGCCGCACCACTCCGGCGTTGGGCGCCGGCGAGGTGAGGAACCCGGTCGCGTACATGTCGCCGAGGAGGTTGCCGCGGTCGTCGCGGAAGACGGGCACGGCGGGCGCGTGGATGACGCGGTCGCTGTAGAACGGGTCGCGGTGCGCGCGGTGGTGGTCGTAGAAGCCGCGCTGCTCCAGGAGGCAGGTGTACAGCGCGGAGGACCGGCAGAGCGCCTCCTCCTGCGCCTGTGCGCCGTTCAGGAAGCCGCCGCCCGGATTGCGGGCGGAGGCGAAGTTCAGGACGGCGACCGGGCCGCCGTCCGCGCCGTGCAGCCGGTGGGCGGCCTCCAGGCTGGACTCCCCCGTGACCTCGACGGTCGTCGGCCCCGGCGCGCGCGGGGGCACCTCGACGGGGTCCGGGCCGTACAGCCGGGTCCCGGCCCGCGCGGCGGCCACCGCGTCCGCGAGCTCCACTCGCCGTCCGTCCGGCGCCGTGTACGCCCCCACCGCGACGATGTCCACCGTGTCCTGCGCGATCCCGCGCAGCCGCGCGCTCACCGGCACGCCTCGCCTGGTACCACCGTGCTCCGCGTGCCGTGCGCCGCGCCGTCCCCCATGCTGGACATGGCCCCGCCCCCATTGTTTGCGGTGTTCCCGGTGTTCCCGGTGCCCTGTCCACGTACATACCCCGTGTCGAACATGAACAGATGGTGTGCCGTGCCTGTCGGCCGTCGCAACGGTATTTCCCGGCCATGAGGGCAGTCTTGTGCGAAATAGGTTGAAGGTCTTGGGTGTTACGAGCGCTGCGCGGGCAGTCCGCCCGCGCCGGCCGAACAGGAGGACCCACGACATGCCAGAGGGAGACTGTACGAAACGCCGAGCCCGCCTCGGCGAAGCCGTCACGGAGGCCGAGATAGAGGCCTTGGTGCGCGGCATCTGCTTCAAGACGGGCCCACCCGCCGTCACCGGTGTGGAGCTGGAATGGCTCCTGCACACACCGGACGCCCCCCGTACGCCCGTGTCGTCCGCCCGTGTCGAAGCAGCTCGCGCGGCACTGCGGACCAAGCCCCTGCACTCGACGGTCACCGTCGAACCCGGCGGCCAGCTTGAGCTCAGCTCGCTTCCCGCCGCGTCCCTCATGGAGTGCGTGTCAGCCGTATCGGCCGATCTGGCCGTCGTCCGCGACACGCTCCGCTCCCTGGACCTGACCCTCACCGGCCTCGGCGCCGATCCCTGGCGCGCGCCCGCGCGGATCCTGCACGAGCCGCGCTACGAGGCGATGGAGAGCTGGTTCGACCGCACCGGTGAGGCAGGACGGCGCATGATGTGCTCCACGGCGTCCGTGCAGATCTGCCTGGACGCCGGGTACGAGGAGCCCGGGCCGCTGGGCTACGCGCGCCGCTGGCGCCTGGCCCATCTGCTCGGCCCCGTCCTGGTCGCCGCGTTCGCCAACTCCCCGCTGCAGGAGGGCCGCCGCACCGGCTGGCGCTCGACGCGGCAGGCGGTGTGGGCGGGCATCGACCCGGGCCGGTCGGGGGCGCCCGCCCTCGACGAGGAGCCGCGGGCCGCCTGGACCCGGCACGCCCTGGACGCGCCCGTGATGTGCGTGCGCACCGAACCCGCCGACGAGGCGCCCTGGCTGGTTCCGGACGGCCTGAGCTTTCGCGCCTGGGCCCGCTCCGGGGCACCGCGCCCGCCCACCCGCGAGGACCTCGACTACCACCTCACCACGCTGTTCCCGCCGGTCAGACCGCGCGGCCACCTGGAGTTGCGGATGGTCGACGCGCAGCCCGGCGAGGACGGCTGGATCGTGCCCCTCGCGGTGACGAGCGCGCTGTTCGACGACGCGGGCGCCGCCGAGACGGCCTACCGCACCGTCAAGCCCCTGGCCGAGCGCGCGGGAGCCACCCCGCCGCCGCACAGCCCGCTGTGGCTGGACGCGGCGCGCCACGGACTCGCCGATCCGGAGCTGCACGAGGCCGCAGCGGCCTGTTTCGCCGCCGCGCTCGACGCGCTGCCGAGGCTCGGCGCCGACAGCCGTGTCCTGTCGGTCGTCGCGGCGCACGCCGACCGCTATGTGGCCCACGGCCGCTGCCCGGCCGACGACCTGCTCGACGCGGCGCACCCGGACGGGGCGCACGGGGCCGAGGCCCACGCGGCCGGGACCCGCACGGACGGGCCCCCTCTCTTCGGGAAGGACGCACACCGATGACCGGTTCCACGACGGGACCCGAGAACGACTCCCCGGCCGACCCGGAGGTTCTGCGGACCCGCGCGCAGAGCGCGCTGCTCGCCGCGCGCGAGCGCACCGCGCTGCTCACCTCCTGCGTCGAGGACAGCGAACTGACCGCGCAGCACTCGCCGTTGATGTCCCCGCTGGTGTGGGATCTCGCGCACATCGGCAATCAGGAGGAGCAGTGGCTGCTGCGCGCGGTCGGCGGCCGTGAGGCGCTGCGGCCCGAGATCGACTCGCTGTACGACGCCTTCGAGCACCCCCGGGCCTCCCGGCCCTCGCTGCCGCTGCTCGCCCCGGACGAGGCCCGCCGTTACGCCTCCGACGTGCGGGGTCGCGCGCTCGACGTGCTGGAGAGCACGCCGTTCCACGGTTCGCTGCTCACCGACGCGGGCTTCGCCTTCGGGATGATCGCGCAGCACGAACAGCAGCACGACGAGACGATGCTGATCACCCATCAGCTCCGTGCGGGCGCCCCCGCGCTCACCGCGCCGGACCCGGACCCGGCGCCCCTGTTCACGGGCCCGCCCGAAGTCCTCGTGCCCGGCGGCCCGTTCATGATGGGCACGTCGGCGGAGCCGTGGGCGCTCGACAACGAACGCCCCGCGCACCGGCGGTTCGTACGGCCGTACTTCATCGACACCACGCCGGTCACCAACGCCGCGTACCAGCGTTTCATCGAGGACGGCGGCTATGACGAGCCGCGCTGGTGGCACGAGCGCGGCTGGGAGGCGGTGCGCCGCAACAAGCTGACGGCGCCCCTGTTCTGGCGGCGCGAGGCGGGCCAGTGGCTGCGGCGCCGCTTCGGCGCCCTGGAGCCGGTACCGGGCGACGAGCCGGTGCTGCACGTCAGTTGGTACGAGGCGGACGCATACGCGCGCTGGGCCGGGCGGCGGCTTCCGACCGAGGCCGAGTGGGAGAAGGCCGCGCGCCACCACCCGGGCGAGGACCGGTCGCTGCGCTACCCCTGGGGCGACGCCGATCCGACGCCGGAGCGGGCGAACCTGGGGCAGCGGCATCTGCGCCCGGCGCCCGCGGGCAGCTATCCGCTGGGCGAGTCGCCGCTCGGCGTACGGCAGTTGATCGGCGACGTCTGGGAGTGGACGGCCAGCGACTTCCTGCCCTACCCGGGCTTCGTCGCCTTCCCCTACCGCGAGTACTCGGAAGTGTTCTTCGGCGGCGACTACAAGGTGCTGCGCGGCGGCGCCTTCTCCGTCGACGCGGTGGCGTGCCGGGGCACGTTCCGCAACTGGGACCATCCGGTGCGGCGGCAGATCTTCTCCGGCTTCCGCACGGCGCGCGACGTCACGGCCGCCGAGACCTCCGAGGGGGTTCTCTGATGTGCCGTCACCTCGCCTTCCTGGGCGAGCCCGAGGCGCTCGGCGCCCTGCTCGTGGAGCCCGCGCACAGCCTGTTCCGGCAGTCGTGGGCGCCGCGCAGGCAGCGGCACGGGACGGTCAACGCGGACGGTTTCGGCGTCGGCTGGTACGCGGACGGCGATCCGGTGCCGGCGCGCTACCGCAGGGACGGGCCGATCTGGGGCGACCAGTCCTTCGCCGACCTGGCCCGGGTGGTGCGCTCCGGCGCGGTGCTCGCCGCGGTGCGGGACGCCACCGAGGCGGGCGCGGACGGGGAGGCCGCGGCGGCGCCGTTCGCCGCGGGGCCCTGGCTGTTCAGCCACAACGGCGCGGTCTCCGGCTGGCCGGACTCGCTCGCCGCGGTCGCCACCACGCTGCCGCCCGCCGATCTGCTGTCCCTGGAGGCGCGCTGCGACTCGGCGCTCGTGTGGGCGCTGGTCCTCGAGCGGCTGCGGCGCGGCGACGAGGCGGCGCAGGCGCTCGGCGACGTCACCGTGGAGGTGGCACGGGCGGCGCCCGCCTCCCGTCTGAACCTGCTCCTGACCGACGGCGAGACGATCGCCGCGACGGCCTGGGGCGACACCCTCTGGTACCTGACGGTGCCGGGCCGCCGCACCGGCCGCACCGTCGTCGCCTCCGAGCCCTACGACGACGACCCGTCCTGGCGCGAGGTCCCCGACCGCACCCTGCTCGCCGCCACGAGCACCGACATCCTGCTGACCCCGCTCAAGGAGCCCACCGCGTGAGCCCGTTCCTGCTGACCCGCACCCTGCCCGAGGACGCCGCGGGCGCCGCGCTGCGCGCCGACGTCCTGCACGGCCTCACCAAGTCCCCCAAGTCGCTGCCGCCCAAGTGGTTCTACGACGCGCGCGGCAGCGCCCTGTTCGACGAGATCACCACGCTGCCCGAGTACTACCCGACCCGTGCCGAGCGGGAGATCCTGATCGCCCGGGCCGCCGAGATCGCCGCGGCGACGGGCGCGCGCACGCTCGTCGAGCTGGGCTCGGGCTCCTCCGAGAAGACCCGGCACCTGATCGACGCGATGCCCGCCCTGCACACCTACGTCCCGGTCGACGTCAGCGAGTCCGCGCTCACCGGCGCGGCCAACACGCTGATCGCCGAGCGGCCCGCCCTCGACGTGCACGCCCTCATCGCCGACTTCACCCGCGGCCTCGCGCTGCCCGGCACGCCCGGGCCGCGTCTGGTCGCGTTCCTCGGCGGCACCATCGGCAATCTGCTGCCCGCCGAGCGCGCCGCGTTCCTGACGTCGGTGCGCGGCCTGCTGTCCCCCGGTGACGCGCTGCTCCTCGGCACGGACCTGGTCAAGGACGAGGGGGTGCTCGTGGCGGCGTACGACGACTCGACGGGCGTGACCGCCGCGTTCAACAAGAACGTCCTGCACGTCATCAACCGCGAGCTGCGCGCGGACTTCGACCCCGACGCGTTCGCCCACGTCGCCGTCTGGGACCGCGACCACGAGTGGATCGAGATGCGGCTGCGGTCCCGCGCCGCGCAGACCGTGAAGATCCCCGCGCTCGACCTCGCCGTGCACTTCGAGGAGGGCGAGGAGCTGCGCACGGAGATCTCCGCGAAGTTCCGCGAGGAGGTGGTGAAGTCGGAACTGGCGGCGGCGGACCTGTCACTGACCCACTGGTGGACGGACGAGCGGGCCCGCTTCGCGCTGTCGCTGAGCACGGTGGCCGGGGCGCGGGCCTGATGCCGGCCGTGGTCCCGACGGGGCCGAGCGCGACCGAGGTCACGCCCGGCTAGACGGCCTCACGGCCCCGTGGCGTCCAACGCCTTGGTGATCCGGCCGGACGCGGCCTTGGCCTCGGCCGCCGGATCACCACCGGCGAGGACCTTGGACATGTACGCCTTGATGGGGTTGTCCGCCTCCACGGCCGCCCACGCGGGCGACTTCGGCGTGGCGCGGCCCCGCGCGGCGCCCGCCGCCATCGCGGCGACCCCGGCCTCCCCGGACACGGCGGACGCCAGCGTCGTCTTGTTCGGGACGTAGTCCATCGTGCGGGCCAGGTCCTTCTGCCACTTGTCCCCGGCGAGGGCCTTCACCACCTCGACGGCGCCCTTGCGCTCGTCGGTGCCGTCGCGCACGACCAGGTCGGAGCCGCCGGTGAAGACGGTGCCGGGCTTGCGGGCGGTCTTGCCGGGGATGGGGAAGTACCCGAGCTTGCCCTTGAGCTTCGGGTTCTTCGCCTCGATGGCGCGCGCGGTGCCGGGCACGGCGATGATCTGCGCGACGTCGCCCTTGGCGAACACGCCGGACTGCGGCGGGTGTTCCTCGTCGGCGTCGGGCGGGCCGTCGCCGAGCGCCTGGAGCTGCTTGTAGAACTCCATGCCGCGCAGCGCGGCGGGCGTGTCGAGGGTGCCCTGCCAGGATCCGGTCTTCTCCTCCTTGGCCAGGTCGCCGCCCTCGTCCCAGATGAATCCGGCGAGCGTGTACCAGTCCTGACCGGCCAGATAGAGCCCCTGGTTGCCACCGGAGTTGAGCCGCCTGGTGTCCGCGAGCCACTGCTCGCGCGTCTTCGGCGGCTGCTCGATCCCGGCCTGCGCGAACAGGTCCTTGTTGTAGATGACGACGCGGTTGGCGGCGTACCAGGGGATGCCGTACTGACCACCGTCGTAGCGTCCGGGTTCGGCGAGGCCCGGCAGCCAGTCCTCCATGCCGAGGTCGCGCGCGGACTCCAGGGTGAGGTCCTCCAGGCCGCCCTGGTCGACGTACTGGGCGACCTGGGTGTTGCCGACCTCGATGACGTCGGGGCCGTCGTCGTCCTTGAGTGCGGCCTTGACCTTCTCGCCGATGCCGGTCCACTCCTGGACGCGGATGTCCAGGTCGATGTTGCCGTGCCGCTTCTCGAAGTCCTCCGTGAACCGCTTCACGAAGGCGTCCGACGCGCTGCCCCGCATCAGCCACACCTGCACGGTGCTGCGGTCGTCCCCAGCGCCGGGCAGCAGGCCGCAGCCGGGCAGCAGGGCGGTGGAGGCGAGGGTCAGGGTGAGGGAGAGGGCGATGCGGAGGCGGCGGCGGTTCACGTCGGTCACTTTCTGCCTGCGGACAGGGCGGAGGAGGCCCGACGTGGGGAAGAGCTTGAAGCTCGAACGGGTGTGCAGGATTTTGGTATGTACCAAGTCATCGGTCAAGGGGTGTGCGGGGATCCGTGGCACTTCTGTGAAGGTTGCGTGCCCGCGAGCTCCTCGCTCCCGCCAACAGGCCCCACCGGACCCCCGGCACTACCGTGGAGGGCACCGCAACGCCGCGGAGAGGAGAAGCCCGCTCATGTCCGACCACACCTACCGGGTCACCGAGATCGTCGGCACCTCGCACGAAGGCGTCGACCAGGCCATCCGCAACGGCATCGAACGCGCCGCCCAGACCCTGCGCGGCCTGGACTGGTTCGAGGTCACACAGGTGCGCGGCCACATCGAGGACGGACGGATCCAGCACTACCAGGTCGGCCTGAAGGTCGGTTTCCGCCTGGAGGACTCGGCCTGAGCCACCGGGCCCCGGCGCGGCCCGCCCTCACGTACGGCCCTGGCGCTCCTGCGCGTCCCGCAGCTCCGCGGAGGCGCTGCCCCAGCGCGCCCGCACCACGGTGAACCCGGCCCGCTCGGCGTCGACGCACACCAACTCGTCGTCGTCCACGAGCATCCGCACCTCGCGGTCGCGGGCGAGGTCCCGCAGGGCCTCCAGCTTGGTGCGGCGCGCGGGCCGCCGGTCGTGGTCGGGCCGCATCCGGATCGGCCCCTCGGGCAGCCCCTGCGCGGCCAGCCACGCCTCGGTGTCGGCGCGGCAGCGCTCGGGCCGCCCGGTGAGGTAGACGATGTCGCACTCCACGGCGCTGTCCAGGGCGAGCCGCACCCCGGTCGGCAGCGGCGGGTCCTGCGGGGCGGCGGCGAAGAACGCCGCCCAGTCGCGCGGCCTGCGCTCCAGGAAGCGCTGGCGGTGCGCGGTGTCCGCGAGGGTGCCGTCGAGGTCGAACACGGCCAGGGGGCGCCGCGCCGCGGTGCCGTCGCGCTTCTTGCTCTTGTCGTGCGTCACGGCGTCAGCGTACGGAACGTACGCAGCTGGCGGCCCCGGCGCCTGGGTACGACTGAACCGTGCCCGGCCGACGCGGCCGGAGCGGGACGGAGGACGAGGTGCGCGGGATCGCGATCGTGGGGGCGGGGCAGGCGGGGCTGCAGTTGGGCCTCGGGCTCCTGGAGGCCGGGTACGAGGTCACTCTCGTCGCCGAGCGGAGGCCGGAGGAGGTACGGGGCGGCCGGGTCACCTCGACCCAGCTCATGTTCGGCCCGGCCCTGCGCGTCGAACGGGCGGCCGGGCTCGCGCTCTGGGACGACACCGCGCCCGTGATGCCCGGGTTCGAGCTCAGCCACTGGGAGCCACAGGGGCAGCCGGACGCACCGGTGCACCGGTTCGCCGCACCCCTGGACGACGAGGTGCGCTCCGTCGACCAGCGGGTCAAGCTGGCCGCGTGGCTGGAGCTGTTCGAGGAGCGGGGCGGGCGCGCGGAGTACCGCTCCGTCGACCCCGCCGACGTGGCCGACCTCGCCGCCGCGCACGACCTGACCGTGCTCGCCACCGGGCGCGGGCAGCTCTCCGGGCTCTTCGAGCACGACATGTCCTGGCCGGCCCACGACCGGCCGCCGCGCACCCTCGCCTGCTTCTACGTGCACGGCGTCGCCCACGACGACTCCGACCCGGCCGCCGGGTACGTCAGGACCACCGGCGTACCGCCCGCCGGTGACGTGATCGTCATGCGGGCGCTCACGGTCGGCGGGCCCTGCGACATCGTGCTCTTCGAGGGCCGGTGGGACGGGGTCTACGACTGCTGGGGCGACCGCCCCGACGTCGCCGAGGGCTGGCGGCGCGCCCTCGAACTGCTGCGTACGCACGCACCTTGGGAGTACGAACGCTTCCGCCACGCCGAACCCACCGACCCCGGCGCCGCCCTGTACGGCGCGATCACCCCGACGGTCCGCCTCCCCGTGGCGCACGTGGACGGCGACCGTCCCGTCCTCGGCATGGCGGACGCCCTCGCCGTCCACGACCCGATCACCGGCCAGGGCGCGAACAACGCCGCGCGGGCGGCCGCCAGTTACCTCGGCGCCGTCCTCGAACGCGGCGACCTCCCCTTCGACGAGCGGTGGATGCGGGAGACCTTCGGCGCATACTGGGAGAACGCCCGGCACACGCACGCCTTCACCGAGTTCATGGTGCGCGAACCGCAGCCGGAGCAGGTGCGGCTCGTCATCGAGGCCGCCTTCGCCCACCCGGAGGTCGCCCACCGGTTCGCCAACGGCTACGCCGATCCGTCGACGTACCGCGAGTGGCTCCTCGACCCGGACGGCGCGGCCGCCTATCTGGCCGGGTTCGCCAAGTAGCCGACCTACCGCGAGGCCTCGGTAGCCGACCTACCGCGGGGCCTCCCGGCTCGGGGAGGGCGCGGACACGGGAACGACGTTGCCCGCGGCGTTGCAGCGGACGGTCCAGGGTGTTCCGTAGCCCTCCTCGTAGACCCGAACGTCCACGTCGGGGGGTTGTCTGCCGTCGGCGACCCGGGCGTTGGCGGCGGTGCAGATGATCTGGCTGAGCCCGAGGCCGCCGCCACCGGTCGTCCGTGCCACCGGCACCGGCAGGCGCAGGTCCACGCCGCCGTCGTCGACCCGTGCGATCAGCCGTCCGTGGATCGGGGGCACCTCGGTGATCAGGCCGCGGGCGCGCTCGGCGGCGTCGGGGCCCTTGAGGAGCAGGTCGAGTGCCTGTTGCGGGGTCGCGGCGGAGTCGACCTCACGGGTGACGGACTGGAGGCCGTACGGACTGACGAAGTAGAGGTGGGCGTAATGGCTCGTGGACTGCGGATCCCGCAGCCCCGACGCCGGGGCGCCGGCCCGGACCGGACCGGTCGAACCGACGCCGCACCCTGCCGCGAGCACACCCAACACGGCTGCGACGCAGGCGAGTTGGCGCCTCATGACTGCTCCTCCTGCCGAGGTGCGCGCGGGATGGTGAGGGTGAACACCGCGCCGCCGTCCGGGAGGTTGGCGGCGACCAGGGTGCCGTGGTGCAGTCGTGCGTTCTCCCTCGCGATGGCGAGGCCGAGGCCGCTGCCCGCGGAGCGGGTGCGGGCGGCGTCCGCCTTGTAGAAGCGGTCGAAGACGTGCGGCAGCACCTCGTCGGGGATGCCGGGACCGTGGTCGGCGACGTCGATCACCAGGGACTCCCGCGTGGCCCGCGCCCGGACGGTGACGGGAGCGGCGCCGTGCCGCAGCGCGTTGCCGATCAGGTTGGCGAGGACGACGTCGACGCGCCGCGCGTCCACCCGGATGCGCGGGTCCTCCTCGGGAAGATCGGTGATCACCTCGTCCGGCTCGCGCCAGCCGCGCAGTTGAAGCGTCTTGCGGACGACGGTGGCGAGGCTCACGTCGTCCAGGTGCAGCACCGCAGCGCCCGCGTCGAAGCGGGAGATCTCCATCAGGTCCTCGACCATGGCGGTCAGCTTGCGGGTCTCGTCGCTGATGAGGAGGACCGCGTCGGCCGTGTCCGGAGGCAGCGCGTCCGAGCGGGCGTCCTCGTCGAGGGCGTCCGTGACGGCGGCCATCGCGGCGAGCGGGGTCCGCAGTTCGTGCGACACGTCGGCGGCGAACCGGCGGGCGTTGGCCTCCATGCGCCGCAGCTCGGCGTCGTCCCGCTCCAGCGTGGCCGCCATGGTGTTGAACGTGCCGGTCAGGGAGGCGAGTTCGTCCTTGCCCACGACGTCCAGGCGGGTGCCGAGGGCGCCCGAGGTGATCTTCTCGGCGGCGGTACGCAACTGGCGTACGGGACGCAGCACCCGGCGGGCCGCGAACAGCGCGGGCACGACGGCGAAGGCGAGCGCAGGGATGGCGCCCGCCCAGGCCGCGGTGATCAGGGCGGAGATGTCGGCCCGTTCGCCCTTGAGGGACATCACGGCGTAGACGACGAGGCCCGACGGCTTCTCCGTCGCCGCGCGCCGGCTGGTCTTTTCGCCTCCTTCGCTCCGGCTCGTTCCGTTGCGTCCGTCCGTGTAGCCGACCGGCATGCCGATCAGCAGGCGCGGCCCGTCGGCGTGCTCCACGCGCTCGTAGAAGGTGGCGTCGCCGCTCTTGGTCGCGTCGCGCAAGGCGCCGCTGACGTCGGCCGCGGTGCCGATGAGCGGCCCGCCGTCGCGGGAGAGGGCCGTGTGCCAGGCGCGCGAGCCCGAGGCGCGGTCGAGTTGGCGGGCGAAGGTGCGCAGGTCCGTGTCGGTGGGGTCGTCCGGAAGGTTGGGGGCGAGCGAGTCGATCTGGAGGCGCAGATCGTGGACGGCGCTGTTCTGGGTGCGGTCCAGGATCGCGCTGCGGGCCTGCCGGAAGGTGAGCGCGGCGGTGATCAGCGCGCTGAGCGCGGCGACGAGGACGAAGGCGACGACCAGACGCGGGCGCAGGCCGCGGGGCGGGGCGAGCCTCATGCGGGCAGTGGGCCGAAGCGGTAGCCGAAGCCGCGGACCGTCTGGACGTACACCGGCCTGCGCGGGTCCTCCTCGATCTTGGCGCGCAGCCGCATCACGCAGGCGTCGACCAGGCGGGCGTCTCCGTAGTAGCTGTGCTCCCAGATGTCCTCCAGCAACTGCTGGCGGCTGAAGGTCCGCTCCGGCGCGGCACTGAGGAACAGCAGGAGCTTCAACTCCGAGGGGGCGAGCGGGAGTTCCTCGCCCTGCTTGCGGACGATCAGCGCGTCGCGGTCGATCTCCAGGTCGCCCGCGCGGGTCGGCCCGGCACCCGCGGCGGTGACGGCCTGGGCGGGGGCGACGCGGCGCAGCACCGCGCGGATCCGGGCCTCGATGACCGCGGCACCGGCGGGTTTGACGACGTAGTCGTCGGCGCCCGCCTCCAGGCCGATCACGACGTCGATGTCGTCGCCGCGCGCGGAGAGGATCACCAGGGGAACCTGACTGGTCTCGCGGATGCGCTGGCACACCTCCAGGCCGCTCATGCCGGGGAGCATCAGGTCGAGGAGCACGAGGTCGGGCTTGAAGGCGGCCAGGGCCTCCAGGCCGTCCTCGCCGGTGCCGACCGCCTCGGTCTCGTGCCCGTTGCGGGACAGGCCGAGGACGACGCCGCGGCGCACGGCCGGATCGTCCTCGATCAGCAGGACACGGGTCATGCAGGGGTCCTTCCACAGCGGGCGGGTTTTCCGGCATCGCGTGAGCCATCCGGTGGATCGCTCAATGTACGGGTGGGTGGGGGTGAGCGGCGGGGCGCGGGGCGCGGGGTGCGCGGCTCGGTGCACCCGGGCGCGGGGCGCGGCGGGCCGGGCGCGGGGCGCGCCGAGCCGGGCGTGGACCTGGCGCAGTCGGACGCGGCGCCCTCTCCCGGCCGGGGTCACCTCAACTGATCGACGTCGACCGTGCCCGCCCCCATCACCGGCTCGGGCACCACCGCCCACAGCACCGCTCCCGCCAGGGCGAGGGCGACCACCGCGACCGGTCCGCGCCTCCCCCGCGCCCACCCCGCCCGCGACCGCACCGGATCCTCGACGAACCGTGTCGTCACCGCGGCGGCCACCAGCGACACCCCGATCGCGACGGCCGTCCCGCCCGGGTCGCCCAGCGCCGACAGCCTCGGCAACAGCAGCAGGTACACCGGCCAGTGCCACAGATACAGGCTGTACGACACCTTGCCGAGGCCCCGCGGCAGGCGGCTGCCAGCGACCCGCGCCGATCTGGTGCCCGGCACCTGGGCCATCAGGACGATCAGCACGGCCGCGGCCAGCGAGTGGAGGAAGAGCCCGCCCTCGAAGAGCAGGGGCGCCTTCTCGCCCTCGGTGACCACCCACGCCACCGCGAGGCCGCACGCCAGGACCAGGCACACGGAGTCGGCCGCGCGGCGCGGCACCCGGCGCGCGAGGTTCCGTACCGGCGCGGTGGCCACGAGCGCCCCGAGCAGCAGGGCGGCGCCACGGGTGTCGGTGCCCTCGTAGGCGCGGGTGGTGTCCACCGCGGCGCCGAGCGAGACGGTCAGCCCGAGGGAGACCAGGGCGCCCGCCCCGGCGAGCGCGGCCACGACGTGCTCGCCCCACCGCCCCCGGGCGGCCACGGCCACCACCAGCGGCCAGGCCAGATAGAACTGCCACTCCACGCCGATGCTCCACAGATGCGCGAAGACGCGGGTGTCGGCGGCGTTCCAGTAGCCGATCTGCTCGGCGATGTAGTGCCAGTTCACCGCCTGGGCCCCGACCCAGGGCAGGTCGTCGAGCGCGAAGCGCAGCTGCTCCGGGCTCCCCCACGCCCAGGTGGCCGACACGGTCACGACCACCACGCAGCAGAGGGCGGGCAGCAGCCGACGGACGCGGCGGCCCCAGAACGCGGCCAGGGCGACCCGGCCGCGCCCCGTCGCCTCGCCGAGCAACAGCCCGGTGATCAGGAACCCGGAGAGCACGAAGAACAGGTCGACGCCGAGGAACCCGCCGCTCAGGTGCCCGGCGTGGAAGAGCAGCACGGCCGCGACCGCGAAGCCGCGCAGCCCGTCGAGGGCTCCGATGTGGGCACGGCCTGCCTCGCTGGTGCGCTCGCTGGGGCGCGCGGCACGATGCCGGGGTGGAGCCGTGCGGCTGGGTGGGGGCGGGAGCGCGGAGGCGGGCGAAGGCTCAGCGCCGGAGGCTGAAGCGGAGCCGGAGGCAGGAGCAGAACCGGGGCCGGGCGACGAACCGGAGGCGGGCGACGCACGATGCGCGGGCATGAAGTCGGCTGCCGTTCCGTCACGCCGCACAGCGGAGCTTGCCGTACCGCTCGTCGCCGGTCCAGGTCTTCTGGGCCCAGGAGTCCACCGGCGCCGGGGTGAAGTCCGCCTGCTTCCCCAGCTTCTCGGTGAACCACTTGGCGAAGGCGGCCGCACCCTGCTGGCAGTTGTGGATCCCGTCCGGGGCCCGCAGCGCCTTCTTCGCCGTGTGGTCCGTGCCCCAGACCTGCGAGGCGTCGAAGAACGCCGCCGCGCCCCCGCTCTTCCCCGCCACGTCCGCGGCCACCGCGGGGGCGGTCCGCATCTGTGCCGCGTGCTGCTTGTAGAACGCGTCGATCTTGATGGGCGGGGATGACACGAGCACCACATCGGCGCCCGCGTCCTTCGCCGTGTCGACGAGCTTCTCGTAGGCGGCCCGCTGCCGGCCCTTACTGCCCCAGTCGTACGTCGTGATCTGGTAGGCGACCACGGTCGGGCGGAACGACTCGATGTGCTTGGCCAGTTGCTTCCAGGTGTCGCCGGAGATCATCCGCGTGATCTTCTCGCCGCTGTCGACGACCGTGCCGCCGCCGTCGGAGGAGGCGTCCTTGAACTCCACACCGCCGGCCTTGAGGGCCGCGCCCAGGGCAGGGGCCTCGGCGCCCGCGATGGAGTCGCCCACCCACAGCACCTTCGTGCCGCTGCTGGTCGTCGTGCTCTTTCCCTCGTCCCTGGTGCCGGAGTCCTTCTCGCCGCATGCGACGAGGGCGACGCCGAGCGCGGCGACGGCGGCGACCGCGCCCAGGGCGCGGCGGGCCGGACGGCGGGAGGAACGGGAACGGGACGTGCGCTTGCTGTTCATGCGTCCCAGCACAACAGCCCCCGAGCGCCCGAACGCCCGCCGTCATCGTTTGCTCATACTCCGGGCAAGGAGCGCTCATAAAGGCCGCGGAGTGCCCCGTCGTCCCCGGGCGTCAGGGCACCACGAGCCGCAACGTGTCCAGCTGGTCCCAGCCCCGAGCCGCGAGCCGTTGCCGCAGGCCCAGTTCGTCCGTTGCGCGCACCAGCAGGCACTCGGGAGGATTCAGGTGTCGTGCGAAGGCGACCAGGACTTCCAGGGCGCTGTTGGCCAGGTAGTGCACCCCGGTGAGGTCGAGAAGGATCTCGTCCTCCTGGGCCTGATCGGTCAGGGCGAGGGCCAGCGGCGCACGGTGCGAACTGACGACCTCGCCGGACAGTCGCACGCCGGGCCTGTCGGTGCTGGGCATGATGAGTAGGAGATCGTCGACGAAGTAGCCACGCATGTCGAGTCCAGGAACGATGGTGCACGGCGGAATGGGCTTGGCGGTGTAGGGGAGCCCGCTGAGGCCATCCTTGGCGCGGTGCGATGAAGGGCGGGCCCAGGCTCCCGCTGAAGGCAGCCGCTGGCGGAAGGGGCCACTCCGGCCCGAGAGATCGCCGATGAGCCACAGTCGCGCTAACAACGACAACCCACCACGGACTGCTACTGAGCGTACTCGCCTTCCCCCACGCCCGACAGGCCGTTATCTGGACAGGACCGTCCGTATGGGGTGGGTTTCCCTACGCCCGGCCGTCCACGGAGGGCCGCGACCGGAGGGCTACTCGTCGAAGACCCCCAGCCGGTGCGCGATGGCCGCGGCCTCCCCCCGCCCTGAAGCGCCCAGCTTGGCCAGGATGTTGGAGACGTGCACGCTCGCCGTCTTCGGCGAGATGAACAGCTCCTGCGCGATCAGCCGGTTGCTCCGCCCGGCGGCGACAAGACGCAGCACGTCCCGCTCCCGGGCGGTCAGCCCGAGCGCCGCCGCCGGTGCCGGGGGCGGGGTCGCCTCCCCGTCGGCCTGCCGCAGCGGAATCCGGGCGCGGCCCGCCAGCGTCGCGATCTCCGCCTCCAGCGGCGCCGCGCCCAGCTCGCGCGCCACCGCATCGGCCAGCCGCAGCAGTTCACCGGCCGCCTCGCGGGACCCGGTGCCACCGTGGGCGGTCAGGGCCTCCGCGAGTCGCAGCCGGGCGGTGGCGAGGAGCAGCGGGGCCTCCAACTGCTCCGTGGCGGCCACGGCCTCCGTCCAGGGGGCGGTGGCGTCCCCGCCCTCGGCCGTGACCAGTTCGGCCTTGATCATCAGGGCCTGCGCGGCCCACAGCGGTACGAAATCGGGCTGGCCCCGCATCGCCCCGCGGATCCGCTCCAGCGCCTCCTCGCGCCCCTGCTCGGCCACGGCCTGCCCGAGGGCCCGCGCCTCCGCCGCGGCTGCCTCGTACAACAGCGGCCAGCCGTAACGCTGGTGGCCGGACGGGATGCCCTCGCCGACCTCCGCCCCGAGCAGGGAACGGACGTCGAGGATCCGGCCGTCGGCGGCAGCGAGGGCGATGGCGATCCGGGCCACGGTCAGGGTGTGCTGCGGCTCCGGGTAGGGCCCGCTGGTCCAGCCGTCGGACTCGTCGAGGAACCGCTGGGTGTCTTCGTACGCGCCCTGGGCCAGGGCCAGCTCGGCGCGCTGTTCCGCGACCTGCCCCCAGGTGCGGGCGCTCACCCCGCGGCGGCCGACGGCCCGCCGGAGCACCGTGTCGGCCTCGGCCCACCGGCCGAGCTGGGTGAGGGACTCGGCGAGGTTGCCGTCGATGAACGAGGCGATGTCCGGCAGCCCGTGCCGGTCGGCGAGGACGGTGCCCTCCTCGGCGACCCCGACGGCCTCGCCGAAGCGGCCGATGCCGTGCAGGGCCGTGGCCACGTTGCCGTAGCCGCGCAGCACGACGTCCGTGTTGCCGGGCGTCAGCTCCCGGGCGCACACGTCGCGGGCCAGGTCGAGCCCCGCCTCCAGGTCGCCCGTGTCCATGATGAGCCAGGCGAGGGTCTGCTGGGCGGCCAGTCCTGTGGTCTCGGCGCCCGTCAACCGGCAGAGCTCCACCGCCTGTCGGGCGGTCTTGAGCGCGGTCGGCCCCGGCTGGTGCACCGCGTACCAGTACGCCGCGTGCATGAGCACTTCGGCGTGGACGACGGACGGCGGCAGGCCCTTCACCAGCTCCTGGGCGTGCGCGATCTCGTCCCAGCCGTCGGAGCGCGAGAGGGCGCGCATCAGCCGGTGGCGCTCGGCCCAGAACCAGGCCGCCCGAACGGGATCCTCCCCGTCCGGGTGAGGCCGGGAGCCGAGGGAAGGGGCACCCTCCAGCGTGCGCAGCGCCCGCTTGCAGAGTGCGAGGGCCCGCTCCCCCTCCCCCGCGAGGCGCGCGGCGAGGGTGACCGCGGCGAGCAGGTCCACGAAGTCCCCGGGGATGTCCGGGGAGATGGCCAGGCCCAGACCGTCCTCGACGCCCTGCCGCATCGTCCGGCGGCGCAACTCCTCGGGGGTGTCGTCCCACAGTTCAAGGGCGCGCTCGAGGAGCCGGTGCTGCTCGGCGAACGCGTGCCGGCCGCGGGCGGCGGCCGCCGCGGCGATCACTGCGGGCAGGGCCCGGGCCGGGTCGCGGGCGCCGAACCAGTACCCGGCCAGGCGTCCGGCCCGCTCCTCGGAGCGTACGAGCGTGGGGTCGGCCTCCAGCGCCTCGGCGTAGCGGCGGTTGAGCCGGGAGCGCTCGCCGGGCAGCAGGTCACCGGCGACCGCCTCGCGCATCAGGGCGTGCCGGAAGCGGAACGACTCGCCCTCGTCGCAGGGCTGCAGGACGGCGGCGCCGACAGCGGTGCGCAGGATCTCGATCAGCTCGTCCTCGGTGTGGCCCGTGACGGCTCCGAGGAGCCGGAACTCCACCTCGGAGCCGCCCTCGGCGGCGATCCGCACCACGCGCTGCGCCTCGTCCGGCAGCGCCTCGACCCGGACGAGCAGGAGGTCGCGCAGGGAGTCGCTGATGCCGCCCGGGGAGCCTTCGAGGATGCTGCAGGCCAGCTCCTCGACGAAGAACGCGTTGCCCTCGGAGCGGTCGAAGACCCGGTCGAGGACCTGCTCGGCCGGGGCCTCGCCGCGGATCGCGGCGAGCTGGCGGCGGACTTCGGCGCGGTCGAAGCGGAGCAGTTCGACGCGGGTGACGGTGCCGAGGCGTTCGTACTCGGCGAGGGCGGGCCGCAGCGGGTGGCGGCGGTGCAGGTCGTCGGCGCGGTAGGTGGCGACGATGAGCATGCGGCTGCCGGTGAGGGCGCGCAGCAGATAGCTCAGGAGTTCGCGGGTGGAGCGGTCGGCCCAGTGCAGGTCCTCAAGGACGAGGACGAGGGTGCGGTCCGCGGCGAGGCGCTCCAGGAGGCGGACGGTGAGTTCGAAGAGCCGGGCGCGGCCGTCGGTCTCCAGGTGGCCCCGGTCCATCTCGCCGAGCTCGGGCAGCAGTCGGGCGAGCTCGCCCTCCTGACCGGCGACGGCGGCGTCGAGCTCGTCGCCGAGCTGGCGGCGCAGGGAGCGCAGCGCCGTGGAGACCGGGTGGTACGGCAGGGCGTCGGCGCCGATCTCGACGCAGCCGCCGAGGGCGACGACGGCCCCGTCCGCGGCGGCCCGGCCGAGGAACTCCTGGATCAGCCGGGTCTTGCCGACGCCGGCCTCGCCGCCCACGAAGAGGGCGCGGGGCTGACCGGCGTTCGCCCGGGACAGGGCCTCGCCGAGGGCGGTCAGCTCGGCGCTGCGGCCGACGAAGACGGGGCTGGTGTGCCTGCTCTGCATGGTGCCGAGCATCGCATGCCGGGTGACCTGCGGGGCAACCATGTCGACGTCGGCGGGGGCCTCCTCGGCCGGGTGCCCGGCCCCGCCGCTCCCTTGCTCCGTCACGCGGTGCGGGCGTAGCGCTCGCGGCTGTCCGGGCCCGGGGCGCTGTCCGGGCCGGGGGCGCTCTCGGGACCGGGTGCGCTCTCGGCTGCGGTACGGGTCGCCTTCGCGGCCTCCTCGGCCCGGCGGACCAGGCGGCGGCGCGCGGCCCGGGAGAGGATCTCGGCCTGGCGGGCGGTCTGGAACTCGTGGTGCATCACGGCGGCCTCCTTGAACGAGCCGGTCACTTCGGGCTGGTCACGTGCTGTGCCTCCAGCGTCGTCACCCAGGTGGGGGCGCCACATCGGGAGGCTTGCGCATCCGGCCGCACGCGGGCTGCCTTAGGCCCGGGGCGAAGGCACCTTAGGGACGCCTCACGGAGGCCGGGGACTGCCGCACGGAGGCCTGCGGGACCGCCGCCTCAAGGGCCCGGCCCCTCGGGGAGCCCGTTGCCGACGGCGGACGTTCGTCGCCGGATGTGGACAGGGCACGGCCCCGACGCCTCCTACGGTCTCCAGGAAATCAGCGCTCTGGAGGCGTACATGGACAGGTATCGCGGCACACGGACGGCCGTGGTCGTGGGCGGGGGCATGGCGGGTCTGACGGCTGCCACGGCCCTGGCACGCAGGGACTGGCAGGTGGAGGTCGTCGAGCTCGGCCCGGCGAGGGCGACGTCGGGGTGGGGGTTGTGCCTGACCGGTCCCGCACTGCGCGCACTGGACGAGCTGGGCCTCGCGGACGCGTGTCTGGCCGAGGGCTACGGCATGGGTGTCATCACGCACGTGGACGTGGACGGCGAGCCCGCGGGCGAGGTGGCGTTGCCGCGTCTGATCGGTGCGCGGCGACCGGCGACGGCCGGGATCGCGCGCCCGTTGCTGCACGGCGTCCTGTACGCGGAGGCCGAGCGGTGCGGGGTGGTGGTGCGCCACGGGCTGACTGTCACGGCCGTGGAACAAGAAGGCGGGGCGCGGGGCGGGGAGCAGGGCTCGGAGCAGGACGGGCGGCCAGGCTCGGAGCAGGACGAAGGGCAGTACGGGGTGCAGGGGTCGGAGCGGGACGGGGGGCTCGTCCGCGTGCGGCTGTCGGACGGCACGGTCCGGCAGGTCGCGCTGTTGGTGGGCGCGGACGGGATCCGCTCGACGGTGCGGCGTCTGCTCGGCTTCGAGAGCCCGGTCGGCTATCAGGGGCAGATGGTCTGGCGGGCCCTGGTGCCCCGCCCCTCGTGGGCCACCGGAATCCACCACTTCGCCGGGAAGACCGACTCGGCGGGCCTCGTGCCCGTCTCGGACAGCGGGGCGTATGTGTTCCTGACGGAGAACGGCGTGGCCCAGAGCGTCCTGCCCGGGCCTGAACTCGCGCCGCGCCTGCGGGAGTTGCTGGACGGCTTCCCCGACCGGGTGCGGGAGGTCGGTTCCTCGGTGTCCGGGGCGGAGTCGGTGGTACGCCGCCCGGTCCTGACCGCGTACCTGGAAGGCCCCTGGAGCCGGGGCAACACCGTGGTCATCGGTGACGCCGCGCACGCGCCCGCGCCGCAGCTGGCCAGCGGCGCGGCCCTGGCCATCGAGGACGGTCTGCTGCTCGCCGAGGAGCTGGAGCGGCACGAGTCGACCGCGGCGGGGCTCGGGGCGTTCGTGAACCGGCGCGCGCGGCGGTGCCGCACGCTCGTGGACACCTCGGTGGCCGTCGTGGGCCTGGAGCGGTCGGGGCGCCACCACGAGGCCTATCCACTGATCGATGCATGCCACCGGCTCATGGCCGAGCCCGCGTGAGCGCCCCCGGCCCCTTCGTGGCCCCTCCCCCGTGAGGGAAACCCATGAGGGAAACTCGTGAGGGAAGCCTGCGAGCGAAGGTGAGCCCGCCAACGTGCCGACGCCCCTGAACGTGCCGACGCCCCTGCAGAACCACCTGATCACCAAGTCCCACAACCCCGCAGACCTGCTCAACGCCGCCAGCCGTCTGTTCGGCGGCGCCATCGCCACGTCTCCCCTGGACGAGCTGCGCGGCGGGGACCACGAGCTGCGCGGCGTCGCCGCTCACGACTTCGCCGTGGGCTGCTTCGCCTCGCCGCTGGACGTGCGGGTCGCCTCGACCGGGGGACGCGGGTCCTACTTCGTCAACATCGGTGTCTCCGGCGCGATCTCAGCCAGGTGCGGCGGTCTGCGGGCGACCCTCGACGAGACGACGGCGGGGGTCGTCAACCCCGGCGAGACCCAGGAACTGCGGCCCCTGCCTGCCCGCAGGACGCGGTTCCTGGGTCTGCGGATCGCGGCCTCCCTGGTCGACCAGGAGTTCACCGCGCTGACCGGGCGGCCGCCGGTGTCCGGCGTGCGCTTCGACTTCGCCCTCGACCTGGCCGGGCCCAAGGGCCGTGCCGTGCGGCTCCTCGTCCGCTCCCTTCTGGAGCAACTGGACTCCGGGGACCCGTTGTTCCAGCGGGCCGAGCTGCGGCGCAGCCAGCTTCGCGCCATCGTCACCGCCCTGCTCCTGGCCCAGCCGCACTCGCACACCGGCGAGCTGCGGGACGGCCCCCCGCCCGGCCACCCCCGTTCCCTGCGCGCGGCCCTCGCGTTCGTCGAGGAGAACATCGGCGAGCACATCAGCCTCACCGACATCGCCCGGGCCGCCAACTGCAGCCCCCGGAGCATCAGTTCGGCGTTCCGCGACCGGCTCGGCCTGTCCGCCCTCTCGTACGTACGCGGCCTGCGGCTCGACCGGATCCGTGCGGACATCCTCGCTTCCACGGACCCGGTCGGCGAGATCGCCTACCGGTGGGGCGTCGCCCACCTGGGCCGCTTCGCCGCCGCGTACCGCGACCGCTTCGGCGAACTCCCCTCCGCGACGGCGGCCCGGAGGTGAGCGGCCCTCGGTGCTCGATCAGCCGCTGTAGGGAGCGGCGACGTCGAGGACCCAGGTGACGCCGAAGCGGTCGGTGAGCATGCCGTACAACGGTGCCCACTGGGCGGCTTCCAAGGGCCGCACCACCGTGGAGCCCTCCGCGAGGCGCTGCCACAGGGCGCTGATCTCGTCGGCGTCGTCGCCGCGCACGGAGACGAAGAACGGGTTCTCGCCCCGGCTCCACGGCAGCGGGGACGGGACGTCGTAGGCCATGACGTGGAAGCCGTCGTCACCGGCCACCTCGCCCCACATCACCCAGTCCGCCTCGTTCTCGCTGTGCACGTTGCCGGCGTCCTTGTAGGTCACGGTGACGGTGCGCCCGCCGAACACGGACTGGTAGAAGTCCAGCGCCTGACGCGCCTCGCCCCGGAAGTTCAGATGGGTGGTGGTCGTGACGGACATGACTGCTCCTCTGTTCGCGTGCCTCTTGGCGGCTGTGGCTCCACGTTCGCAGTGGTAGCGGACAGGTTGTGTCCTGTACTACGGGCAGACTGGGCGGCATGCACAAGACGTCCTCGCGACTGCTCGCGCTGCTCTCCCTGCTCCAGACCCGCCGCGGCTGGTCCGGCGACGAACTCGCCGAGCGGCTCGGCATCACCCCGCGTACGGTGCGCCGTGACGTGGACCGGCTCCGCGAACTCGGCTACCCCGTCAGGGCGCTCAAGGGACCCGCCGGCGGATACCGCATGGACGCGGGCACGGAGCTGCCTCCCCTGCTGTTCGACGACGACCAGGCCGTCGCGCTGGCCGTCGCCCTGCAGACCGCCGCCACCGGCACCACGCTCGCCGAGGACGCGGCCCGCGCCCTCGCCACCATCCGCCAGGTCATGCCGCCGAGGCTCCGCCACCGCATCGACGCGCTGCGCGTCACGGCCCTCCACCCGCTGGACGCGGGCGACGCCCCGCAGGTCGACGCCCAGGTCCTCACCGACCTGAGCGCCGCCATCCACACGCACGAGGAACTCCGCTTCGACCACGCCGCCGACGGTTCCGCGCCCGACGGCCGGCCCGAGGGCCACCGCCGCCGGGTGCAGCCCCACCACCTGGTCACCCGCCAAGGCCGCTGGTACCTCGTGGCCTGGGACCTCGACCGCGAGGACTGGCGGATCTTCCGCGTAGACCGCATCCGGCCCCGCACCCCGAACGGCCCCCGCTTCGCGGCACGCGAGGTCCCCGGCGGCGACGTGGCCGCCTTCGTCACGAGCCGGTTCCGCGGCCTGGACGGCACCACCACCGACTGGCCCTGCCGAGGCGATGTCCTCCTGGGCCTCCCCGCCGGCGCCGTGGCCCCCTTCGCCCGGGACGGAATCGTCGAGGAACTCGGCCCGCGCCACTGCCGACTGACCCTGGGCGCCTGGTCGTGGACGGGCCTCGCCGCCGCCGTCGTCCGCTTCGACACCGACATCGAAGTCATCGGCCCACCCGAACTCAAGGCGGCCTTCGCCCGCCTGGCCACGCGCTGCGCCGAGGCCGCCCGCGACCGGGACGGGAAGGGGGCGGGGCGTTTCCTCAGCGACGCCCCAGCAGTTCGGCGACCCGGATGAACCCCTCGGCGCCGTGGCCCTGTCCGATGGCCCGGCGGGCCAGGCCTTCCGCCGCGCGCATCACGCCCGCGTCGATTCCGTGGGCCTCGGAGGTGTGGACGATGTGGGCCATGGATGAGGCGACCGAGGTGAGCGGGCTGCCCTCGTCGGAGGCCATGCCGTCGTCCGCCTCGTCGGCGAGCCCCGCGAAGATGGGCGGGAACAGTTCGCCGATCCCCTTCGCGAACGGGGCGAGCTCGCGCGCGGTGATCCCTTCCGCCCGTGCCACCGCCACGGCGTGGGCGAAGCCGGTCATGCCGGTCCAGAAGATGTCGAGCAGCGCGACGTCGTACGCGGCCGCCCGGCCGATGTCCGTGCCGAGGTGGGTGTGGGTGCCGCCCAACGCGTCCAGGACGGGCTGGTGTTCGCGGTGGAGGTCCTCCGGGCCGCTGTAGATGAACACCCCGGCCGGAGTGCCGATGGTCACGGTCGGCGTCATGATCGCGCCGTCCAGGTAGCGCACGCCGTGCTCGGCCGCCCACGCCGCGGTGTCCCGGGCCCGGTCCGGTGTGTCCGCGGTGAGGTTGACCACCGTGCGCCCCTTGAGCGCGTCGGTGACCTCCTCGTGGCGCAGCAGGGAGTCCACCGCGTCGTAGTTGACGACGCAGACCACCACGAGGTCGCTCGCGGCGGCCGCTTCCTCCACCGACCCGGCGCTGACCGCGCCCCGTGCGACCAGCTCCTTGTCCCGGCCCGGCGTCCGGTTCCAGACCGTGGTGCGCACCCCGGCGTCGAGGAAGGCACCCGCGAGGGCCCGACCCATCGCCCCCAGGCCGAGGACGGTGACGGCAGACTGTTCCGTGTGTACGGACATGATTCAACTCCGTAGATTTATCGACAAGATTTACTGACTGGCTGACGCCTGTCTGACGACTGGCGTCTGACTGACGACTGTTTGACCGAGGGATGGTGGGGACGAAAATGACGCGCAGCCGTGCTCAGGACCCGGAGGTCTGCGGGGTGACCGCCGCGATCGCCGTGATCGACGGCAAGTGGAAGACCACGCTGCTCTGGCAGCTCGAATCCGGTCCGCACCGCCCCGGCGAGCTGCGCCGACGGCTGCCGGGCCTCAGCGAGAAGGTGCTGACGCAGGCGCTGCGCGAGATGGAGACCGACGGGCTCGTGCACCGGGAGGTGCACGACACACTGCCGCTGAAGACCTACTACTCCCTGACCACGTTCGGCCGGGAACTCTCCGAGGCGCTGGGTCCCGTCTCCGACTGGGGCCACCGCCGCCTGCAGAAGCTCACCGACGTCCGGTCGGCTTCCTGACGCATCGCACGATCACCCCGCTCCTCACCCGGTTCCGGCGACCCCTCGGCCGCCCCTCATCAGGATCACCCCGCTGCCGGACACCGCCAAGTACCCACAAAAAAGTGGCTACCGCGTGCGGTGCGGGGACGTGCACGAGAGCCCGGCCACCGGGGAGATCCACATCACTTTGCCCACCCCGTGCACCTGGCGGATCATGGAAGCTGCAGCGGAGACCAGCCGGGTGAAAGCCGGATCCCACTTCCCCGGAGCAACCGTGCGAGAGCAGCAGCAGACTGACGTGCCGCAGGGAGCGGTCTTGGGCGCCGGAGGTATGCGGTTCTCCGTGCTGGACCGCTCCCGCACCCGCGAGGGACACGACGGCACGGAGCCCCTGCGGGACACCGTCGCCCTCGCCCGGGAACTGGAGGCGCTCGGCTATCACCGCTTCTGGGTCTCCGAGCACCACGGCGTGCCCGGAGTCGCCGGTTCCGCGCCGACGGTGCTCGCGGCGGCGGTCGCCGCGGCCACGCGGACGATCCGGGTGGGCACGGGCGGCGTGATGCTGCCGAACCATCAGCCGCTGGTGGTGGCCGAGCAGTTCGGGGTCCTCGAGGCGCTGTTCCCGGGGCGGATCGACATGGGGCTCGGGCGTTCGGTCGGGTTCACGGACGGGGTGCGCAGGGCGCTCGGCCGCGACAAGCACGACGCGGACGACTTCGCGGCGCACCTCACCGAACTGCTCGGCTGGTTCCGGGGCACGTCGGACACCGGCGTGCACGCACGCCCGGCCGAGGGCCTGCCCGTCCCGCCGTACGTCCTCGCGATCGGCGAAGGGGCCCGCATCGCCGCGGAGGCGGGGCTTCCGATGGTCGTCGGCGACATCCGGGGCCGCGAGAAGATGCTCGCCGCCGTCGAGCGCTATCGCGCCGCGTTCCGACCCTCCGCCTGGTCGGACGAGCCGTACGTGGTCATCTCGGGCACGATCGCCGTCGCGGATTCGCAAGAGGCGGCCCGGCGGCTGCTCATACCGGAGGCCTGGTCGATGGCGTACTCCCGCACCCACGGCACGTTCCCGCCGCTGCCGCCCGCCGAGCGCGTCGAGGAGCTCGTGGCGACGGGTGCCATGACCGAGAAGGAGCGCGGCTTCTACGAATCGGGGCTGCGCGGGCACATCCACGGCACCGAGGACCAGGTGGCCGCGGAGCTGCAGACGCTGCTCAAGGAGAGCGGCGCGCAGGAGGTCCTGGTGACGACGAGCACGTACGACCGCGAGGGCCTGAGCGACTCCTTCCGGCGCCTCGCGCGGGTCGCGGGCCTGCGGGCTCCCGGGGCGCCCGCGCCCGGGGACTGACCCGGCCCCGGGGTGCGGAACGGGCCCGGACCTAGAATCGTGGGGTTTGCCCCCGATCCGCGTACGGAGCCCGCCCCATGCACAGCAGCGCCGCCCACGACCACGATCCTTTCGTACGCGTCCGGGGTGCCCGCGAGCACAATCTGCGCGGGGTGGACGTGGACGTTCCGCGTGACGTCATCGCCGTCTTCACCGGGGTGTCCGGCTCTGGGAAGTCCTCGCTCGCCTTCGGGACGATCTACGCGGAGGCGCAGCGGCGTTACTTCGAGTCGGTCGCCCCGTACGCGCGCCGTCTGATCCACCAGGTGGGCGCGCCGAAGGTCGGGGAGATCACGGGCCTGCCGCCCGCGGTCTCGCTCCAGCAGCGGCGCGCGGCGCCCACGTCCCGCTCGTCGGTGGGCACGGTCACGACGCTCTCGAACTCGCTGCGGATGCTGTTCTCCCGCGCGGGCGCGTATCCGGAGGGGGCCGAGCGGCTCGACTCGGACGCGTTCTCGCCGAACACGGCGGCCGGGGCCTGCCCCGAGTGCCACGGTCTCGGCAAGGTGCACCGCACGACCGAGGAGCTGCTCGTCCCCGACCCCTCGCTGTCCGTCCGCGAGGGCGCGATCGCCGCCTGGCCGGGGGCCTGGCAGGGCAAGAACCTGCGCGACGTGCTCGACACCCTCGGGCACGACGTGGACCGGCCGTGGCGCGAGCTGCCGCAGGCCGACCGCGACTGGATCCTGTTCACCGACGAACAGCCGGTCGTCACCGTGCACCCCGTGCGCGACGCGGACCGCATCCAACGCCCTTACCAGGGCACGTACATGAGCGCCCGGCGCTACGTCATGAAGACGTTCGCCGACTCCAAGAGCCAGACGCTGCGCACGAAGGCCGAGCGCTTCCTGGCCAGTGAGCCGTGTCCGGCCTGCGGCGGCAGCCGACTGCGTCCGGAGGCGATGGCGGTGACCTTCGCGGGCCGCACCATCGCGGAGCTCTCCGCGCTGCCGCTGTCCGAGCTGGCCACGTGCCTCGAACGAGCGGCCGGTGCGGGCTCGGGCACGGCAGGCGCGGAGACGGCCGGAGTGCTCACCGGTGACCTCCTGGCCCGCATCGGCACGATCACCGAGCTGGGCCTCGGCTACCTCTCCCCCGACCGCGCGACGCCCACCCTCTCCGCGGGCGAGCTGCAACGCCTGCGCCTCGCGACACAGTTGCGCTCGGGGCTCTTCGGTGTCGTGTACGTCCTGGACGAGCCGTCGGCCGGACTGCATCCCGCCGACACCGAGTCGCTGCTCACCGTCCTGGACCGGCTCAAGGCGGCGGGCAACTCGGTGTTCGTGGTCGAGCACCACCTGGACGTGATGCGGCACGCGGACTGGCTGGTCGACGTGGGGCCGCGGGCGGGCGAGCACGGCGGGCAGGTGCTGCACAGCGGGCCGGTGGCGGAGCTGGAGCAGGTGGCGGAGTCGGCGACGGCACGCTTCCTGTTCGACCGGACGCCGATGACGGTACGTCAGGTGCGGGAGCCGCACGGCTGGTTGAAGGTGGGCCCGGTCACGCGGCACAACCTGCGGGGCGTCACCGTGGAGTTCCCGCTCGGCGCGTTCACCGCCGTCACGGGGGTCTCGGGCTCCGGCAAGTCCACGCTGATCGGGGAGCTCGGAGAGAGCGCGGAGGACCTCGCGGGGGTGGACCGTCTGGTGTGCGTCGACCAGAAGCCGATCGGCCGCACGCCGCGCTCCAACCTCGCCACGTACACCGGGCTCTTCGACGTCGTCCGCAAGGTCTTCGCCGGGACGGACGAGGCCCGGGCGCGGGGCTACGGCGTGGGGCGCTTCTCCTTCAACGTGGCGGGCGGGCGCTGTGAGACGTGCCAGGGCGAGGGGTTCGTGAGCGTCGAGCTGCTCTTCCTGCCCAGCACGTACGCCCCGTGCCCGGACTGCGCGGGCGCCCGCTACAACCCGGAGACCCTCCAGGTCACCCACGGCGGCCTCACCGTCTCCCAGGTCCTCGACCTGACCGTCGAGGCCGCCGCCGACTTCTTCGCCGACACCCCCGCCGTGCTGCGCAGCCTGCGCCCGCTCCTCGACGTCGGCCTCGGCTATCTGCGGCTCGGGCAGCCCGCCACGGAGCTGTCCGGCGGGGAGGCACAACGGATCAAGCTGGCCAGCGAGTTGCAGCGGGTGCGGCGCGGGCACACCCTCTACCTCCTCGACGAGCCCACCACCGGGCTGCACCCGGCGGATGTCGAGGTGCTTGTGGGGCGGCTGCACGAGCTGGTGGACGGGGGCAGTTCCGTGGTGGTCGTCGAGCACGACATGGCCGTGGCGGCCGGGGCGGACTGGGTGGTGGACCTCGGGCCCGGGGGCGGTGCCGCCGGGGGGCGGGTGGTCGCCGCGGGGACGCCCGCCGACGTGGCCGGGGTCGCCGGGAGCCGGACGGGGCCTTATCTGGCGCGGGCGTTGGGGCGGTAGCCCGGAGTTCTGGACCAGCGGCGCGCGAGTCGGCCCGGGGCCGGGGGGCGACGGGCCCGACCAATGGGGCAGGTCCAGGGCCTGGTGTCCGGGGGGCCGACCTGAGCCCTGGCGCACGGGGAGCGGACCTGAGCCCTGGCGTGCGGGGAGCATAGCGGGGCCCCGGCGGGTGAGCCGCCCTATGCCCTGGTGTGCGGAGAGGCCACCGCGTCAGGGGTCCGCGTACGCCTCAGGAGGGTCGCCGCGTCGGCGGCGATGTCCGCCACGATGCGGGCCGCCGGGGCGATGTCGTGGACGAGTCCGGCGCTCTGGCCCGCGTAGAGCGCGAGCGCCTCCACGTCGCCCGTCATTCCGGGCACGGGGACCATGTCGTCGTAGCGCGACCAGGCCCGGCCGTCGGCGCTCCGGGCGACGACCGCGCCCTCCCCCGGGCGGTTCGGCACGGCCGGACGGCCCGCGGCGTCCCAGGCGTGGAGCGTGGAGTTGCGCAGCGCGCGGTGCGGGGCGTCGGGCCAGCCGCCGTCGAAGCACCGCGTGCGCACGGCGTCCTGTGGCGCCGCCCGGATCACGGCTTGCCGGTACACCTCGTGGGTGGCCGCCTCGGCTGCCGCGAGGAAGCGGGTGCCCAGCCATCCGGCCTGGGCCCCGAGCATCAGCGCGGCGGCGAGCCCGCGCCCGTCGGCGATGCCGCCCGCCGCGACGACCGGCACCGGGTGCACCGCGTCCACGACCGCGGGCACGAGCGCCATCGTGGTGACCTCGCCGCGCACGTGCCCGCCCGCCTCACAGCCCTGGGCCACGATCACGTCGACGCCCGCGGTGACCGCGGCTTCGGCCTCGGCGACGGAGCCGACCGTGTGGACGTGCAGGGCACCGGCCGCGTGCACGCGTCCGGCGACTGCGGAGGGATCGCCCCAGAACGTCGAGATGACCGGGACGCCTTCCGCCAGGCACGCGTCGAGCAGCTCGTCGACCGGGAAGTCGAGGACCAGGTTCGCGGCGAAGGGCTTCGGCGTCAGGCGCCGGACCTGCCGGATCCTGCGCACCGCCTCATCCGCGGTGACCCAGGTCAGCGCGAGGCTGCCGAGCCCTCCCGCGCCGGCCACCGCCGCCACGAGGTCCACGGTGACCGCGGACCCGATGGGTGCCTGCACCACGGGCACCTCGATGCCCAGTCGTCGGCACAGTGGCGTGGTCAACGTCGTCATGCGGTCCTCCTCGCACAGCTCGCACAGGGTGGTTCGGTTTCCGAATCACCCGGCGATGCTAGTGTTTCGAAATCCGAATCACCAGGGGCGCAGGCCTCCACGAGCACGGACCTCCACGAGCGCAGGGCTCCAGGACCACGGGAGGGGCGCGGTGACCACACCGACACCAGGACGGCCGGTGCGCGGCTCGGCCACCGGAAGCCCCCTCATGGCCGCGCTCGACCTGTTCGGCCGCCGGTGGAGCCTGCGCGTGGTGTGGGAACTGCACGAAGGCGCCCTGGGTTTCCGCGCCCTGCGCCGACGCTGCGGCGACATGTCGTCCAGCGTGCTGCGCCAACGCCTCGTCGAGCTGATCGAGGCACGCCTGGTGCACCAGACCCCCGAAGGCCACTACGCCCTCACCCCGCTGGGGCGGCAGGCCCGCACGGCACTCAGCCCTCTCGTGGACTGGTCCGTCGCCTGGGCCGCCGAACTGACCGAGCACGCCGTGGAGGAGACACCTGACCTGCGGTGATATCTCAACTCATATCAATCCGCGCCTCATTCACTCTTGGACATGACAACGCGTCACCTGCTTCGCTACCGTCATGAACACCAACGGGAGAACCACAAGCCCCGGCCGCCGCACCCTTCTTCGCGGCGCCGCACTCGGGGCGGCCGCACCGATGCTCGCGGGCACCGCGGCCGCCGACACCGGGTCGGCGGCCCGTCGAACGCGCGACGCGGGCACCGTCACGTACCGCTGGCTCGGCACCTCGGGGTGGCGGATCGACATCCAGCGGGCGAAGCGCGACGAGGCGCGGCGGCAGCCGAGCACGGCGACCGTGCTCGTCGACCCCTACGTCACGCGCTTCGACACCGGCCTGTTCACAGGTGACTTCGACCCCGGCACGCGCCTGCGCACCGACAAGCCGCTGGTCCGCAGGCACGCGGGCACGCCGGAGATCATCTGCGTCACGCACACCCACTGGGACCACCTCAACGACGTGCCCTACCTCGCGAAGGCGACGGGCGCCCGGGTCATCGGTACCGAGACGACGTACCAAGTACTGCGGTCCTTCGGCGTGGACACGAAGCAGCTCGTCGTCGTCAAGGGCGGCGAGGTGCTGGACTTCGACGGGTACGTGGTGGAGGTCGCGAGTTCGCGGCACAGCCGCAACGCCTCGTACTCCTACTTCGCGCCCGGCACCCTGAACGCGCCGCCCGCGACCGCGCCCCGGACGATCTCGGACCTGCCGGAGGGCGACACACTGGCCTTCAAGGTGACGCCGGACGGAGCGCCGTCCGCGCTGTTCATGGGGGCGAGCGACTTCGACGAGCGGTCCTTCCGGGGCCTCGCGCCGGACATCGCGATGCTCGCGGTGGCGTCGGCCGCGACCACGCACCACTACGTGCCACGGCTGCTCGACGCACTGGAGCGGCCCGGCGTGATCGTGCCCGTGCACTGGGACGATTTCGAGCGGCCGCTGACGGAGCCGCCCCGGAAGGTCGGCACGGACCTGGACGACTTCCTCACCCAGGTCCGTGACACGAGCCCCGCCTCACGGCTCGTGGTGCCGGACTACGCGACGGAGTACGGGGCGGACGTACGGCCCCGCCGCTGAGGAACGGCGAACCTCACAGGGGCGCTCAGCCGCGCGCCTTGCGCGTCGCCCGCAGCCACTCCTTGTTCATCGCCGCGATCGACGGCAGCGGGATGCCCTTCGGGCAGGCCGTCGCGCACTCGCCGGTGAGGGTGCAGCCGCCGAAGCCCTCGGAGTCCATCTGCGCGACCATGTCGAGGACGCGGGTCTCGCGCTCGGGGGCGCCCTGCGGCAGCACGTTGAGGTGGTTCACCTTCGCCGAGGTGAAGAGCATCGCCGAGCCGTTCGGGCAGGCCGCGACGCAGGCTCCGCAGCCGATGCACTCGGCGTGCTCGAAGGAGAAGTCGGCGTCCGGCTTCGGCACCGGGGTCGCGTGGGCCTCGGGCGCGGCGCCGGTAGGGGCGCTGATGTAGCCGCCGGACTGGATGATGCGGTCGAAGGCGGAGCGGTCGACGACCAGGTCCTTGATGACCGGGAAGGCGGCCGCCCGCCACGGCTCGACGTCGATGGTGTCGCCGTCGTTGAAGGACCGCATGTGCAGCTGGCAGGTCGTGGTGCGCTCGGGTCCGTGCGCGTCGCCGTTGATGACGAGCGAGCAGGCGCCGCAGATGCCCTCACGGCAGTCGTGGTCGAAGGCGACCGGCTCCTCGCCCTTGATGATGAGCTCTTCGTTGAGGGTGTCGAGCATCTCCAGGAAGGACATGTCCGAGGAGATGTTGTCCACCTCGTACGTGGACATCGCGCCGTCGGCGTCGGCGTTCTTCTGGCGCCAGACGCGCAGGGTGAGCTTCATGCGTAGCTCCGCTGAGTGGGGTGGACGTACTCGAAGACGAGGTCTTCCTTGTGCAGGACGGGTGCGGTGCCGGTGTCGGAGAACTCCCAGGCCGCCGCGTACGAGAACTCCTCGTCGCGGCGTTCGGCCTCGCCGTCCGGGGTCTGGGACTCCTCGCGGAAATGGCCGCCGCAGGACTCGGCGCGGTGCAGCGCGTCGAGGCACATCAGCTCGGCCAGCTCCAGATAGTCGACGACGCGGTTCGCCTTCTCCAGGGACTGGTTGAACTCCTCGCCGGTGCCGGGGACCTTGATGCGGCGCCAGAACTCCTCGCGGATCTGCGGGATCCGCTCCAGGGCCTTGCGCAGCCCGCTGTCGGTGCGCGCCATGCCGCAGAACTCCCACATCAGTTCGCCGAGTTCGCGGTAGAAGGAGTCCGGGGTGCGGTCGCCGTCGACGGCGAGGAGGAGGTTCAGACGGTCCTCGGTCTCCGCGAGGACCTCGCGGACGGCCGGGTGCCCGTCGTCGACCTCGTCCTTGTGCGGGTTGCGCGCCAGATAGTCGTTGATGGTGGAGGGCAGGACGAAGTAGCCGTCCGCGAGGCCCTGCATCAGGGCGGAGGCGCCGAGGCGGTTCGCGCCGTGGTCGGAGAAGTTGGCCTCGCCGATCGCGAAGAGGCCCGGCACGGTGGTCTGGAGGTCGTAGTCGACCCAGAGGCCGCCCATCGTGTAGTGCACGGCGGGGTAGATCCGCATCGGCACCTCGTAGGGGTTCTCCGCGGTGATCCGCTCGTACATGTCGAAGAGGTTGCCGTACTTCTCCTCGACCGCCTTGCGGCCCATGCGCGCGATCGCGTCGGCGAAGTCCAGGTACACGCCCTGGCCGCCGGGGCCCACCCCCCTGCCCTCGTCGCAGACGTTCTTGGCGGCGCGCGACGCGATGTCACGGGGCACGAGGTTGCCGAAGGAGGGGTAGATGCGCTCCAGGTAGTAGTCGCGCTCGTCCTCGGGGATCTCGTTGGCCGGGCGGGTGTCGCCCTTGGCCTTCGGCACCCAGATGCGGCCGTCGTTGCGCAGCGACTCACTCATCAGGGTGAGCTTGGACTGGTGGTCGCCGGTGCGCGGGATGCAGGTGGGGTGGATCTGCGTGAAGCAGGGGTTGGCGAAGTACGCGCCGCGGCGGTGGGCCCGCCACACGGCCGTCGCGTTGGAGTTCATGGCGTTCGTCGACAGGTAGAAGACGTTGCCGTAGCCGCCCGACGCGAGGACGACGGCGTCCGCGAAGTACGTGTCGATCTTGCCGGTGATCAGGTCGCGGGCGACGATGCCGCGCGCCCGCCCGTCGACGACGATCACGTCGAGCATCTCGGTGCGCGGGTGCATCTCGACGTTCCCCGCGGCGATCTCCTTCGAGAGGGCCTGGTACGCGCCGAGGAGGAGCTGCTGGCCCGTCTGGCCGCGGGCGTAGAACGTGCGGGACACCTGGACGCCGCCGAAGGAGCGGGTGTCGAGCAGGCCGCCGTACTCGCGGGCGAACGGCACGCCCTGCGCCACGCACTGGTCGATGATGTTGACGGAGATCTGCGCGAGGCGGTGCACGTTGGACTCGCGGGCCCGGAAGTCGCCGCCCTTGACGGTGTCGTAGAAGAGGCGGTGCACGGAGTCGCCGTCGTTGCGGTAGTTCTTCGCGGCGTTGATGCCGCCCTGCGCGGCGATCGAGTGGGCGCGGCGCGGCGAGTCCTGGTAGCAGAACTGCACGACGTGGTAGCCCTGTTCGGCGAGGGTCGCACCGGCGGAGCCGCCCGCGAGGCCCGTGCCGACGACGATCACGGTGTGCTTGCGGCGGTTGGCGGGGTTGACCAGCTTGGCCTCGAAGCGGCGGGTGTCCCAGCGCTCGGCGACGGGGCCCTTCGGCGCCTTGGCGTCGACGACGGGCTCCCCGGTGGTGTACTCGGCGTAGTTGTTCATCGGTCAGCTCACCACTCCGGTCATGACACCGACGGGTACGGAGACGAAGCCCACGGTCAGCAGCAGCGCGAGGCCGTTGGCGCAGATCTTCAGGAAGCGGTCGCGGGCCGCGTTGCCCACGCCGAGGGTCTGGGCGGCGCTCCAGAACCCGTGCCGGACGTGGAAGCCGAGGGCGACCACGGCCGTGATGTAGATGACGTTGCCGTACCAGGTGGAGAAGGTGTCGATCACGTTCTGGTACGGGTGCAGGTGCTGGTACTCACCCGGGTGCACGGTGCCCGTCGTCAGGTCGAGGATGTGCCAGACGATGAACAGGCCGAGGATGATCCCGCCCCAGCGCATGGTGCGGGTCGCGTAGCTGGAGCGCGGCTTCTTGTGCACGTACTTGCTCGGGCGGGCCCTGATGTCGCGGCGGCTGAGCTGGTACGCGGACACGGCGTGCGCGACGACGGCGGCGACGAGGCCGAAGCGGACGACCCACAGGGTCCACTCCCAGCGCATGACGGGCTCGCCGAGCGTGCGCAGCCAGTGCGCGTAGTGGTTGAAGTCCCCCGGGCCGAAGAAGATCTTCAGGTTCCCGATCATGTGGGCGACCAGGTAGAGCAGCATGATCAGACCGCTCACCGCCATCACGGTCTTCTTGCCCACGGTGGAGTCCCACACCGTGCGCGGTAGTGACGGCCGTCGGTCCGTCCGCGTTGCCAGAGCCATGTCAGAGACGCTACGGCCGAAGGTCCCGATCAGTCCAAGAGATGGTTTCGCTCATCTCCATAGGCACGCCCTATGCATGGCCTATCGTGGTGCGCATGCAGTTCCAGCAGCTCCTCTACTTCGTCGCGGTCGCCGAAACCCGGCACTTCACCCGGGCCGCCGAGCAGGTGCACGTCTCCCAGCCGTCGCTCTCGCAGCAGGTGCGGGCGCTGGAGAAGGAGCTCGGCGCCGAACTGTTCAGCAGGGCGCGCGGGAACATCGCGCTCACCGACGCGGGCGAGGCGCTGCTCCCGCTGGCCCGCCGCATCCTCGCCGACGCCGACACCGCCCGCATCGAGGTGCAGGAGCTGGCGCAGCTGCGCCGGGGCCGGGTGCGGCTCGGGGCGACGCCGAGCGTCTGCACGGGTCTCCTTCCGCAGGTCCTGCGCGACTTCCACGACCGGCACCCCGGCATCCAGCTCCTGATCGAGGAGGGCGGCAGCCACGACCTCGTACGCCAGCTCGCACGCGGGGCCCTGGACCTGGCCCTGGTGGTGCTTCCGCTGCCGACGCCGTCGCCCGCCCTGACCACGGTGGAGCTGCTGCGCGAGGACCTGGTGGTGGTGTCTTCGCCGGACGCGCCCGGCCTCGGCGCGTCGGCGCGCGTCGCCGACCTCCAGGGCGAGCGCCTCGTGATGTTCCGGCACGGCTACGACCTGCGGGAGCTGACGGTCGCCGCGTGCCGCGCGGAGGGCTTCGAGCCCGAATTCGCCGTCGAGGGCGGCGAGATGGACGCCGTGCTCGGCTTCGTCCGGGCGGGGCTCGGCGTCGCCGTCGTCCCCCGCATGGTCGCGGAGCGGGCGGGCAGCGGCCTCCGCATGACCCCGCTGTCCCGGCCCCGGCTGCGCCGCACCATCGCGCTGGCCCACCGCAGCGACGTCGCGCCGCCGCGGGCGGCGCGGGAGCTGCAACGGATGTTGCTGGCGAGGTAGCCCGGCCGAGGCGCCCCTCGTTGGGGCGCCCGAAAGGGGCGCAGGAGCGCACGCGCGCCCCCCAAAGTGCCCTGTGCGCTGGGTATTTCACGCCATCCGACGGGTCCCCCCAGGTGTGCGCCCGGCTCTAACCTGGCCGTCCGTGAGCGGGAGGGGGCGCCCATGGCCACAGCTGCGGGCGGGGGCACGGCGACGAGGCGCGACAGGGCGGTCACCGCGGCCCGGAGGGCGGTGGTGGTGCTGCTGTGCGCGGTGGTCGTGGGGTGTGCCGCGTGGGCGTCGGACGAGTGGGGGGACACCACGCGGCGGCAGGTGGCCGCGCAGTTGCGCGAACGCGCGCAGCCGCGGCCGGGGGTGGTCCCACCGCCGGCCAACACGGGCGTGCCCGTGGCGGCGGCGAGCTTCCGGCCTGGCAAGGGCGGCAGCGGCGAGATCGCCGTACGCGTCAGCCGGGCGAAGGGGGACGACTGGCGGGTCACCTCGCGCTACCGGCTCCGCCTGCGCGAGTCGGACCCGCTCGTCACGAGCCTCCGGGCCACGCCGAGCCTCTTCAGCCAGGTGTCCAACGTCATCCCGGGCGGATACGGCACCCTCCTGGCGATGCAGCCCGCCGCCAAGGGCGCCGCCTACCCCGTGCGCTGCACGGTCAGCCAGGCGTCCGGGCGCGGCACCGTGACCGTCACGGCCGAGTACACCGTCACCTTCGCCGATGTCCGGCCCGGCCGTCAGCTCTCCTTCCACCTCAGCTCCCGGGCCCCCGACGGCAAGAAGCGCCCGGTGCCCGACCCGCCGGGCCGCTGGCGCTGGAGCCTGGACGTACCGCACGGCTGGGGCTTCAGCGCCATCGGCCAGCCCTCCCTCCAGACGGCTCGCACCGTCCAGTACGCCCTTCCCGGACCGCCCAAGAAGACGACGTTCGTCAGCGCCGACTTCGTGCGCCCCGCGGCACCGAAGAAGGACGCACGCCCACCGGTCTGGCAGGTCCGCCCCGGCAGCAGCCCCGAGGCCCTGCTGTCCCTGCTCGCCCTCGGCGCCGTCGCCGGTGGGGCGCTCACGGCCTTCCTCACCGCGCCGGGCGGCTCCGCGGCGAGCCCACGGCGGACCCGTGCCGCCATCACGGTCACCGTCACCGCGCTCCTCCTCTCCGTCGCGGCCCTGCTCCTGCACACCTACTCCACCAAGTGGCGGGTCCTGTTCTGGCTCTGGGGATCCGTCAGCTACCCGCTCAACGCGCTGATCACCAACACCCTGCCGATGGAGTCCCGCACCCAGGGCACGCTCCTCGGCACCACCCTGTTCGTCCTGCCGGTGCTCGCGGTCACCGTCACCCTGCATCTGCGCGGCGGACGCTTCCCGCGCCGCTGGGAGCTGTGCATGCTCGCCTCCCCCGCCGTGGCGCTCGTCCTGATGGCCTGGCTCATGGGCGCCGAGGGCTGGACCCGGGCGGTGGTGACCTGTCTGGTCACCGCGTCCCTCGCGGCCGCCACCGTGTACGGGGCGCTGCGGCTCGGCCTGCTCGGGAGCGGCGCGCGGCCCTGGGCGGCGCCGCTCGCCGTGGCGGCCTGGACGGCCGTGGCCACCTCCGTCGTCCTGCAGGTCCTGCCCTGGGACTTCCAGTGGTCCCCCACCGACAACGCCTGGACCATCGACGACCGCACCGTCGGCGTCTCCTGGCCGCTGGCCTTTCTGCTGCCCGTGCCCTGGGTGATCGCCCTGCTGCTGCTGACCTGCCCGCTCCTTCCGCCGGTGATCCGGCCCGGCTGGCGGGGCCGCCTCGCCCTCGGCGCCGTGTTCGTCACCGCCCTGCTCCCCTGGTGGACGACCCTGCGCAAGCCGCAGCGCCCTCCCACCAGCGACCTGTTCGCCCAACTCGTGGGCCAGTGGCCCGGAGACGACCTCATCTACGGCGTGCGCACCATCGCGCCCGGCGCCCAGATCATGTGGTGCGCTGCCGTGGTCGTGCTGGTCGCGCACCTCTACGCCACCGGCACCGAACCGCGCCGCCTGGGCCCCGGCGCCCGGCGCGACTGCGTCACCCTGCTCCTGTTCGCCGCGGCCGCGACCGTGATCGGCCGCCCGGACACCTGGCTGCCCTACTGGACCACCGCCGCCGCGCTCTTCATGGCCTGGGCGGGCGCCCATCTGCTGCTTCCGCCCGCCCGCGCGGAACACGCGAAGAGGCTGCATCGCGTGACCGGCGCCGCGCACGCCCGGCTGCTCAACTCCCTGGCCCGCGCCCTGCTGTTCGCCGAGGGCCGCCACCGCTTCCTGACGTCGTCGCGCGGCACCCTCGCCGACACGTCCCTGCCCGCCGACGACTGGGAGGACAAGTGGCAGAGCCTGCGCAGACCCACCCCGGCGGACGCGGCGCGCGAGACGGCGCGGCTCAAGGCCGTGGCGCTCGGCGGCTCCGGGGGCCGCACCGCCTGGTCCAACGGCCTGACCGCGGTGGCCGCGACGGCGCTGCTCACGCTGCCGTGGACGGCGTGGACGGCGTGGCAGGCCCAGGGCTACAGCGGGGTGCCGGAGGCGGTGACCGTCGCGGGCGCGCCGACCTGCGTGTGGCTCGCGCACGGCTTCGTGTACGGGTACCTCTATCCATGGCTGCGGGGCAACACCCCCGTGGCCAAGGCGGGTTGGATGTGGACCGTGATGTCGGCGGTACAAGTGCTGCTGCTCGTGCCCCGACTGAGGGTGCCGCAGGGACCAGTCGCGCTCTCGGTCTTCCTGCTCCTCGCCCAGAGCACCGTCCTCGCCCTCGGCCTCGCCCTGTACTGGGAGATTCGCCTGGTACGCCGAGCGGACCTCCTCTGGGGCCACATCCGCAACTTCCGCCGCCTGTCGTCACTGGCCACGCCTCTGAGCGCGATCCTGGTGGCGACGATGGCAGCGGTCGCCACGGTGCTGGCGACGACCTGGGCGAACAACGTCACGTCCCCCGTGGAGAACCCCAGCCCGTCCCCATCGGCGACGTCATCGGCACCTGAAAAACCATGACCGGGGGGGAGCGCCCCCGAAGGGGCGCGAAGAACGGCGCGCTCAGCCACAGAGCACCCGCAGCCGCGTCGATGAGATCAGGAGGCACCCCATGGCGGCCCCAAAGGGGCGCGGGGAACGGCGCGCTCAACCACAAACCACCCGCAGCCGCGCCCACAAGCTCAGCAGGCACCCCGCAGCGCCAAAGCCACGCCCCCTCGCGGCTCCGGGGAAACGGAAACCCACCCCCGCCCAAGGCGCCCCCGCCAGCTACCCCGTGGCGTCGGCGAGCGCCAGCTCATGCAGCCGGTCCGGCGGCCCGGGCCGGGCGTAGTACCAGCCCTGAGCCGTATCGCAGCCCAGCTCGCGCAGCTGGTCGGCCTGCGCACCGGTCTCGACCCCCTCCACCGTGACGGCCAGGTCCAGGCTGTGCGCGAGGGACACGATGCCCTCGATGATCTTCAGGTCGACCGGGTCGGCGGGGAAGTGCTGCATGCCCTGGGTGAAGGCGCGGTCGAGCTTGAGGACGCTGACCGGCAGGCGGCGCAGGTTCGCGAGGTTGGAGTAGCCCGTGCCGAAGTCGTCGAGCGCGATGTCCACGCCCATCTCGGCGAGCCTGCGCAGCGGCTTGAGCAGGTCGTCGTCGGCGCCGATCAGCGCGGACTCGGTGACCTCCAGGCACAGGGAGCCGGGCGCGAGGCCCGCGCGCTCCAGGATCTCGACGGTGTCGGAGACCAGGCCGGGGTGGGTGAGCTGGCACGGCGACAGGTTCACGTTGACGCGCACCGGGCCCGCGCCCTGCTCCGCCCCGGTCGCCGCCTCCCAGGCGCGCGCCTGACGCACCGACTGCTCCAGGACCCAGCGGCCGAGCGGCACGATGAGACCGGTGTGCTCGGCGAGCGGAATGAAGCGGTCCGGACTGATGACGCCGTGCTGCGGGTGCAGCCACCGCACCAGGGCCTCCGCACCGCGCACGCTGCCGTCGCCGAGGTGCACGAGCGGCTGGTACTCGATGAAGAACTCGCCGCGCTCCAGGGCCACCGGCAGCGCCGTGGTCAGGCCGTGCCGGGTGATGGCGCGGGCGTCGGCCTCCGGGTCCGCCAGCTCGTAGCGGTTGCCGCCCGCGTGCTTGGCGCGGTACATCGTGATGTCGGCGCTGCGCAGCACCTCGGCGGCGCCGCGCTCGGCCGCGGGTCCCTCGACGATGCCGATGGAGCCACGCACCGTCAGTTCGCGGCCGTCGACGCGGATCGGGGTGGCGAGCGCGTTCATGATGCGTCCGGCCAGCTCGTCGACCTCGTGCTCGGTGTCGGGGCCCGTGGTCAGCGCCACGAACTCGTCGCCGCCGAGCCGCGCGACCATCTCACCGGGGGCGGTGGCGCAGGCCTGGAGGCGGTCGGCGACCTCGACGAGGAGGCGGTCGCCGGCCGCGTGCCCGAGGCTGTCGTTGACGGTCTTGAAGCCGTCGAGGTCCAGGTAGCAGAGGCCGAAGCGGGCGCCCCCGCCCGCCGAGAGCGCCTTCTCCAGACGCTCGAAGAACAGGGTCCGGTTGGGCAGGCCGGTCAGCGCGTCGTGCGTGGCCTCGTAGCGCAGGCGCAGATTGAGCAGGCGGCGCTCGGTGGTGTCCTCCATCAGGGCCAGCTGGTACTGCGGCACGCCGTCGGCGTCGCGCAGCAGGGACACCGTCAGGTTGGTCCACAGGACGGTGCCGTCGGGGCGGTAGAAGGCCTTCTCGACGCGGTAGTGCTCACGGTCGCCGCGTACCAGCTCCTCGTAGAGGCGCCAGACGTGCGGGGAGTCGTCGGGGTGCGTCCACTCGGCCACGTTGCGCCCGCGCAGCTGGTGCTCCAGGCCGCCGAACATGCGGATCAGGGCGTCGTTGACCTCGAGGACCGTGCCCCTGAGGTCGGCGATGCCGATGCCGATGGCGGCGCCGTGGAAGACCGCCCGGAACCGCGCCTCGCTGGCGTGCAGGGCCTCGGCGACGGTGCCGCGCGCGTCGAGGGCCGCCCGGGATATGGCCTCCTGCTCGGCACGGGTGCGCTCGCGCAGCGCCCGGGCGAACCCGGCGGCGACGGCGTGCTGGATCCGGGAGCAGCGGGCCCGCAGCTCCTCGCGGTCACCGGTCTCGGCCGCCGCGCCCTCGTCGTCGGCGGCCGCGCCGCAGTACAGCACCAGATAGGCCTCGACGACGTCGAGCGTGCGGCTCAGGGCCTCCGGCTCGGTGCAGTGCGCCTCGACGAGCGCGGCGCCCACGGCCTCGCTCCCGGCGGCGCGGAACACCCGCTCACCCAGGGCCGTCCGCAACTGCCGGGCGAGCGGCAGCAATTGATTCTCGAACTCGGGGCGGGTGAGCGAGGTGGCGGTCACCGGGAACAGCGCGCGGCTCCAGATCGTGGCGAACCTGCGCAGTCTGTCCTCCGGCCCGTCCTGGTCCGCGCTCAACGCTTGCGCCCCACGCCGGCGAACCCGGAGAAGGACCAGGGGTCCTCCTCCGCGAGCTCCGTGTCGGCCCGCCAGTGCGGCATCGGCACGAGGCCGGGTTCCACCATGTCGTATCCCTCGAAGAACCGCGCGATCTCGGCACGCGATCGCATGATCAATGGATTGCGGATGTCCTTGTACACACCGACGGTCCCGTCGGCCTGTTCCTGCGGGACCGGTATCCCTTCGTACGAGGCGTGCGTCACGGCGATCAGGCTGCCCGGCGGCAGCGCGTCCCGCAGTTCGGCGACCGCCGCGTAGGGATCGTACGCGTCCTCGACGAAGTGGAGTATGGCCACCAGTAAAAGCGCCACTGGCCGATCGAGGTCCAGGAGGCTTCCGACCTCGGAACTCCCCAGGATGTCGCGGGGTTTCCGCAGATCCGCGTAGGCCGCCGCGGCTTGGTCATTGTCTTCGAGAACCGTACGGCTGTGCGCGACGGCGACCGGGTCGTGGTCGACGTACACGATGCGCGCGGCGCTGTCGGCCCGCTGCGCGACCTCGTGGACATTGCCGAACGTGGGGATCCCGGAGCCGATGTCGAGGAACTGCGTGACGCCCTCGTCGACACAGAAACGCACTGCTCGGCGCATGAAGGCACGATTCGCCTGAGTGATCTTGGGGAGCCCCGGCATGAACTCCATCGCCTTGCGCGCGGCCTCCCGGTCCGCCTCGAAGTTGTGCGAGCCGCCCAGATAGTGGTCGTACATCCGGGCCACGCTCGGCATCGTGATGTCGATGCCCGGCGGGGCCCAGTCGGGACGCTCCATCAACACTCCAAGGCTTAGGCGTAGTCAAGGCGAGCCGGTGTTCGAAGGTGAGGCTACTGATCGTCAGCCAACGGAGCGAGTCAAAACGGAAATTGGCCGTCCGTTCTCGGTCACTGCCTTTGGCAAGTGCCGCACACAGCCCAAAGAACCGGTCCATTCCTTCCCTTTGGTGCGGAAGGAACGGACCGGTCGGCGTGGGGGGAGGCTGCCGTACCCGATGAACCGCGCTGACTACTTCGTGGCGCCCACCGCCTTCCCGGTGGGCGCGGCGGCGAACCAGGTGCCGCCGACGCCCTGCCCGTTGATGTCGCCGGGCTTCTTGTCGCCCGCGAAGGTGTAGAGCGGCCAGCAGTCGATCGTCTGCTGCTTGAGGCCGTCCGGGCGGTTGAAGGTGACGAAGCCCTTCTTCAGGATGCCCTTGGTGTCGTTCTTGGCCACCGGCTTGACCACGGGCCACTTCTCCAGGCAGGCGCCGGTGCAGGCGGACTTCATGGGCCAGGCGGAGTCCTTGGTGAAGCGGTAGACGGTCATGCCGTTCTTGTCGACGACGATCTCGCCGAGCTTGGGGTCGTTGCGGGTGGAGAGTCCGGCCAGGTCGGCGGGCTGAGCGGCGTCGCCGCCGGAGTCCGCGCCCGAGTCGGCGGCGGGCGCGGCCTTCTTCCCGTCGGGCGCGGCGGCGTACCAGGTGCCGCCCACGCCCTGCCCCTTGGCGTCGCCGGGCTTGGCGTCCTTGGCGAACCGGTACATCGGCCAGCCGTCGATGGTCAACTGCTTGGTGCCGTCGGACCGGGTGACCTCACCGAGCAGCGACTTGTCGACGCCGGGGGCGGCCTTGGCGCCCTTGGCCGCCACCACGGGCCAGGCGGTCTCGCAGGCGCCGTCGCAGTTGGACTTGGGGGGCTCGGCGGTGTCCTTGTCGAACCGGTAGAGCGTGAAGCCCGCGCTGTCGGTGACGACCTTGCCGAGCTTCTTGCTGTCCCACACGGCGAGCTGCCCGGCGGCCTTCGCCTTGCTCGCGCCGCTCCCGGAGTCCGAGCCGTAGCCGTTGCCCGAGCCGTAGCCGTCGCCCGCGCCCGCCCCGTCCTTGACCGGGGCCTCGTTGCCCACGTTCTGGCCCTTGGGGGTCTGCTCCCCCTTCTCCTGACCGCACGCCGTCGTCAGCGCCAGCATGGCCGCAGCTGCCGCTACGAGAGAGGCGCTCCGCCAGGCCCTGGGGGAACCCCCTGATACATGCTGCATCTTCAACTCCCGCTTTGTGCTTGGCTGTTGTGACGCCAGTAGCGTCCCGGCGACGCCTGCTGCGTCACGCATGGCCCTAGGTACGGGCGGGACCGGGCGAAGCGTTCAACGCGGCCTAAAAAAGTTTCCGGCGCCGCGGGAACGGTCGCCGCGGCGCGCCCCGCGACCGGCGCGCGAACCCGCGTGCGGCCGGTCCCACGTTCGGACGATTGGCCGCCCGCTCACGCCCGCGCGAGGGAGGGCGCGGTCCATGATCTCGATCGTGCCCGGATCCTCCAGGGGCCGTACGGCCCCCGTCACGCGCGCCCTCGCGCTGCTCACCCTGGCCTGGCTCCTCGGCGCACCGGCGGGTGCCGCGGCGGCCCCCGCCGACGCGTGCGCGTACGCCTCGACCGGTCAGGGCGGAGCCGTCGTCGCTGGGAGCGGCCCGGGGTGCACGCCGCCGCCCACACCCCCGCCGAAGCCGAAGCCCACGCCGCCGAAACCCTCCCCGAAGCCCCCCAAGACGACACCTCCCCCCAAACCCACACCGACCCCCAGGCCGACACCCCCGAAGCCGACCCCCGCGCCCACTCCAGCCCCGACCCCCGAGCCGACGCCTCCACCCGAGCCGCCACCATCCCCGGCGCCCGCGCCGCCACCGCCCCGCGCGGCCCCCGCACCTCCCGCGCCCCGCCCGCCCCTCACACCCCCACCGACCGTCGAACCCCAGGTCAAACCCCCTCCCCCGGCCACCCCCAAGACCCGCCGCCCCGCCCCGTCACCCCCGCCCGTCGCCTACCCCGTGTACCACGCGCCACCGCGCAAACAACCGCCCCGCGGCGGGCCGTCCCTGGTCTCGCTCACCCTGCTCGTCACCGCGCCCGCAGTGTTCGCCGTCGCCGCCCTGCGACCGCGCTGACCGCCGGAGGAACTCTTGTCGGAATGGCTTGTTCTCACCCTCGCGATGGCCGCCGCGTGCGCCGTCGTCCTCGTCATCGTGGTGCTCCGGCACCGACGAACCTCCACGGACTACGACACTTCGGAAACTCCGGATGTCATGGAGTACATGACGATGATGATCGGTGTGGTGTACGCCATCGTCCTCGGCCTCGCCATCGCCGGGGTGTGGGAGGCCCGCAGCGCCGCCCAGGATCATGTGCGTGCCGAGGCCCAGGCCCTACACGAGGTCCACGAGCGGGTCCGGGTGTACCCGCAGGAGGCCCGGGAACGGATCCGTGACGATGTACGGGCGTATGTCGGCCATGTCGTGACCACGGAGTGGGACACCATGACCGAGCGCGGCGAGGTGACCGAGCGCGGGGACGAACTGCTCGCCCGGCTGCGGAACGACGTCACCGACTACGAACCGAAGTCCGACTTCCAGGCCCAGGCCTACCAGCCCCTGATCGACCAGGTCGCGCTCGCCGACGACGCCCGTGGCGCCCGCGCCGACAGCGCGGAGGCCACCATGCCGGGTGTCGTCTGGTTCGGCCTCATCACGGGCGGCCTCGTCACGGTGGGCCTCATCTTCGCCCTCCAGATCCGCCGCACCGCCCGCGAACTGATCCTCGCCGGGCTCTTCTCGGCCCTGATCGCCTTCCTGCTCTTCCTGATCTGGGACTTCGACGCGCCCTACAGCCGCGGCATCGCGGCGACGGCTGAGCCGTTCGAGACGCTGTTCCCCGACGTGCGCGGCTAGGGCCCGTCGGGCCGGGCGGGCATCATCCTTCGGGAGGCACGGATCCGATCCCGCCCGGCGGCCGCGGGGGCCACCGGCCCTGGGGAAGTACCGGTGGCCCAGCCGCCGGACGCCCCCGTGTTCCCCCGTGGCGCTCCATCCGTGCGGCATATGCGTCATCAAACCCCCCGACCCCGCCCCGCGGGGAGTGTGTGCGCCGGGCCAATGTGTGCGCGGCGCGCACACGGCGTGTGACCCGCACGGACCCGCGACCGCCGGACGTCCGTGTTCCGTTCCGGTCCGCGCCTGACGCTCTGCCACATCCCCGCGCCCGCGCCGTCGCGCCGCGCCGCCCCGTTCGCCTGTCCGGCCCACAGGAATGCCCCGTTCGCACGACACCGATCGCGGGTGCACCGGGCCCTGCCTAGCGTTCGGGGCATCGAGGTGCATATCAGGCGCAAGCGGAAGAAGGTCCGCGGCTGCTCCTCGGGGACCCGGAGGAATTGCTCATGCGCGCGATACGCGTCGCTTCGGCCGCTCTGCTCACCGCCACCGCCCTCGCCCTCACCGCGCCCCCGGCGTCCGCGGCCGTCGCGGGCGAGGAGAACATCACGTCGTTCGGCTTCCGGGTCACGCCGTCCACGATCGCCGCGGGCGGCCAGGTCACGCTCAGCGTCGACGGCTGCGAGCACAACACCAAGGTGACGTCGGGCGTCTTCGACGACGTGACCATCCCCAAGGGCCAGTCGTCGGCGACCGCGATGGTCTTCTGGGACGCCAAGCCCGGTGCCATGTACGAGGTGACGTTCACCTGCGGCCAGGAGTCGGGCACGACCGACCTGACCATCGTCGGCGGCCACTCCAGCAGCAACCCCACGCATCACCCCACGCCGCACCACACCCGTGGGGTGAAGGCGGGCGTCGGCGGCAGCTCCGGCGGCTTCGACGGCCAGCAGCTCGCCCTCGGCGGCGCCCTCATCGCGGGCGTCCTCGGCACGGCGTACTACTGGACCCGGCGGCGCACCGGCCAGGACGAGTCCTGACGACCAGTCCGACCCACCCAGGCCCACCCAGGCCCACCCGGCACAGGGGGGCGGCCCCGGCCCGGTGCGGGGACGCCCC